>JBIKZP010000167.1:0-5561 GCA_044354655.1 Rhodoferax sp.
TGTGCGACGCCGACAAGTTGCCCGCAGACAGCGGCATTCCGGGCTTGCTGAGTTATGAAGCCTGGATGGGCGCGCAACCCAGCACCTATGACTGGCCCTCGTTTGACGAAAACTCAGCCTCAAGCATGTGCTACACCAGCGGCACCACGGGTAACCCCAAGGCCGCGCTGTACAGCCACCGCTCCACCATGCTGCACGCCTTGGCGGGCGCACTGCCCGATGCCCTGAGCATGAGCGCGCGCGACTGCTTGCTGCCCGTGGTGCCTATGTTCCACGTCAACGCCTGGGGCCTGCCTTACTCGGCGGCCATGACGGGTGCCAAACTGGTATTCCCTGGCCCGGCGATGGACGGAAAATCCATTTTTGAACTCATTGAGAGCGAAAAAGTCACCTTTGCGGCGGGTGTGCCCACGGTCTGGCAAATGATGCTGGCCCACATGCAAGCCGGCAAGCTGCGCTTCTCCACGCTCAAGCGCACCGTGATTGGCGGCTCGGCCTGCCCACCGGCCATGATTGCCGCCTTCAACGATGACTATGGCGTTGAAGTACTGCACGCCTGGGGTATGACAGAAATGTCGCCTCTGGGCACGGTCTGCACCTTGAAGAACAAACACCTGACGCTGGCACCTGCAGAAAAGATGAAGGTGCGCCTGAAGCAGGGGCGTGGCATTTTTGGCGTGGACATGAAAATTGTTGACCCCGAGGGCAAAGAGCTGCCCTGGGATGGCAAAGCCTATGGCGACCTGCTGGTGCGCGGGCACTGGATCATCAGCGACTACTACAAAGGTGACGGCGGCGCGCCTCTGGTGGACGGCTGGTTCCCCACGGGCGACGTGGCCACCGTTGACCCTGATGGCTACATGCAAATTACCGACCGCAGCAAGGATGTGATCAAGTCCGGCGGCGAGTGGATTAGCTCCATTGATGTGGAAAACATTGCCATGGCGCATCCCGGCGTGGCCATGGCGGCCTGCATTGGCATGAAGCACCCCAAGTGGGATGAGCGCCCCATCATTGCCGTGGTCAAGAAACCGGGCGCCACGGTGACGCGCGACGAATTGCTGGCTTTTTACGCCGACAAAATTGCCAAGTGGCAAGTGCCGGATGATGTGGTGTTTGTCGATGCCATTCCTTTGGGCGGAACCGGCAAGATGCAGAAAACCAAGCTGCGTGAAATGCTCAAAGACTACAAGCTGCCCGACCTGGCTTGAGTTTGTTTCATGTCACTTGCGCGATAGTTTTCAAACCCTTGTAAGGGCAATCCCTTGCTATTAAAAAGAAGAAACCTTGTAGTATTTGAAATGACACATCTACACAGGGAATAGGTCATGAAATTTGCTATCAAATGGGTTGCCTTGGCGGCACTGGTTTCTTTGTCTGGCGTCGCTATGGCGCAAAAAGGCGAGGTCGTCAAAATGGTGCGTATTGATGCCCAAACCGGTCTTCTCGGACCGGTGGGCGTCAATCAGCTCAAGAGCTACCAATTCTTTGCTGAAAAATTCAGCGGTGCGGGCAACCCCGCCGGCGTGAAGTTTGAAGTTACGGGCATTGACAACAAGCTCAGCCCCGCTGAAAGCCTGAATGCCTTGAAGGCCGCCATCGACCAGGGTGTGCGCTACATCATCCAAGGCAATGGTTCTTCGGTGGCCCTGGCCTTGACCGATGCCATCACCAAGCACAACGAGCGCAATCCCGGCAAAGAGGTGATCTACATCAATGACTCGGCGGTAGACCCCGACCTCACCAACAGCAAGTGCAGCTATTGGCACTTCCGTTTTGATGCCGACACGTCCATGAAGATGGAAGCCATGTCGAGCTTCATGAAAGACCAGCCCAGTGTGAAAAAAGTCTACATCCTGGGCCAGAACTATTCACATGGTGTGCAGGTCGCCAAGTACATGAAGGAAACGCTGGCACGCAAACGCCCGGACGTGCAGATTGTGGGCGAGGACCTGCACCCCCTGGCGCAGGTGCGCGACTTCGCACCCTACATTGCCAAGATCAAGGCCTCTGGCGCCGATACGCTGGTCACCGGCAACTGGGGTTCTGACCTGTCCTTGTTGATCAAGGCGGCCAATGAAGGGGGCTTCACCGGCAAAATTTTCACCTACTACACGGGCGTCACCGGAACCCCCACCGCACTGGGCACCAATGGTGACGGCCGCGTCTACCAAATTGCCTACAGCCACTACAACATGGGTGGCCAGATGGACAAGTGGATGAAAGAGTTCAAGACCAAGTACAACGACGACTTCTACACCGGCTCCATTGTTCGCGTGTATGAAATGCTGGGTCATGCCATGGCCAAAGCCAAGTCGACTGACCCGGTCAAAGTGGCCGCTGCCATGGAAGGCCTGAAGGTCAAGAGCTTCAACGGCGAAGTCGAAATGCGCAAGACAGACCACCAGTTGCAGCAGCCGCTCTACATGACTGTCTGGAAAAAAGCCGGTGGCAAATTTCCTTACAGCCCCGAGAATACCGGTATGACCCTGGTGCCCTTGAAGGAATACCCCAACTACGTGTCCAGCACGCCGACCAGCTGCCAGATGAAGCGCCCGTCCTGATCTGACTGGCTAAAAGCAGGAGCCCGAACGGGTCAACCGTATCGGGCTTTTTTTTCATTTAAAAATAAGGGAGGCGCAGTTCAATGGAATTTTTCATCATCTCAATGCTCAACGGGCTAAGTTTTGGCCTGTTGTTGTTCATGCTGAGTTCTGGGCTCACACTCATTTTCAGCATGATGGGGGTGCTGAATTTTGCGCACGCCAGCTTCTACATGCTGGGGGCCTACATTGGCTACAGCATCTCGCGCGTGGTTGGGTTTTGGCCCGCTTTGGTTCTCGCGCCGCTGGTGGTGGGGGTACTGGGCGCCTTGTTCGAGCGGCTGTTTTTGCGCAGGGTGCACAAGTTTGGCCATGTGCCAGAGCTGTTGATTACCTTTGGTTTGTCTTATGTCATTCTGGAGCTGGTGCAGCTAATCTGGGGCCATATTGCCCTGGAATTCCGTCCGCCCGAGGTGCTGCAAGGGCCGGCCTTTACCTTGATCAACCATTCGGTTCAGGGCTTGAGCCTGCTGTGGGGCGCCGCGCCTGCCGACATGTGCACCACGGCTGACGCCGCTGTGCGCTTGGTGTGTTCCCCGTTTCCCGCCACCCGTGGCTTCATGATGCTGATTGCGTTGGTGATGCTGGCCTCGGTCTGGTTGCTGCTGACCCGAACCCGCATTGGCCTGGTCATTCAGGCCGCCTTGACGCACCCGCAAGCGGTAGAGGCCTTGGGCCATAACGTACCTGCCGTATTCATGTGGGTCTTTGGTGCCGGCGCCGCGCTGGCGGGCCTGGCTGGCGTGATTGGTGGCAGCACCTTCCTGACCGAACCGGCGATGGCCGCCACGGTGGGGTCGGTCATTTTCGTGGTGGTGGTGGTGGGCGGTATGGGCTCGCTGTCCGGCGCGTTTCTGGCCTCGATCCTGATTGGCGTGATTCAAACCTTTGCCATTGCTTTTGATTATTCGCTGGGCTCGCTAGCCGCGCAGCTGGGGCTGCAACTGGGGGCCAATGCGCAAGGCAACTCGCTGGTCAAGCTCACCTTGTCGCAGGTAGCGCCCATCTTGCCCTACCTCTTTTTGGTACTGATACTTATCTTCAGGCCCAAGGGTTTGCTCGGCACACGGGCGGGAGACTGAACCATGCGCGCTTCAACGTCAAGGTTTAATGCAGGCCGCTGGTTGATCTGGTCCTTGTTTGCCGTGGTTTTACTGGGTGTACCGCTGGTGTTCACCAGCAGCCTGTCCATCACCATTCTGTCGCAGATGGGCATCGCCATCATTGCCTGTCTGTCCTACAACATGCTGCTGGGGCAGGGTGGCATGCTGAGCTTCGGCCATGCGGTCTATACCGGCCTGGGCGCTTTTCTCGCCATGCACGCGCTCAACAGCATTTCTGACGGTGCTCTGGCACTGCCGGTGTCTTTGGTGCCCTTGGCGGGTGGCGTGGCGGGTATGGGGTTTGCCGTGGTGTTTGGCTACGTCACCACCCGCAAGGCCGGCACCACCTTTGCCATGATCACCATGGGGCTGGGCGAGCTGGTGTTTGCCATGTCGCTCATGATTCCTGAGTTTTTTGGCGGGGAGGGCGGCGTTTCCGGCAACCGCATTGCAGGTCAGCCGTTCATGGGCATCACCTATGGTCCGTCCATTCAGGTCTATTACCTGATTGCGGTCTACACCTTCCTGGCCGTGGCGGCCATGTTTGCCTTCACGCGGACGCCTTTGGGGCGCATGCTCAATGCGGTGCGAGACAACCCCGAGCGCGTGGAGTTTGTGGGCTACAACACCCAGCGCATCCGCTACACGGCCTTCATCATTGCCGGTTTTTTTGCTGGTATCTCGGGTGGCCTGGGCGCTTTGAATTTTGAAATTGTCACCGCCGAGGTGGTGGGGGCCGCACGCTCTGGTGCCTACCTTCTGTTCACCTTTCTTGGCGGCGCCACGTTCTTTTTTGGCCCCATCATTGGCGCCATCCTGATGGTGCTGGCCTTTGTGCTGTTCAGTGAATTCACCAAAGCCTGGTTGCTGTACCTGGGCCTGATCTTCATGTTCATGGTCATGTATGCCCCCGGTGGCATTGCCAGTTTGGTGATGATGAACCTGCGCGTGGCCTCGTTTGGCAAGTTGCGCCAGCTCTGGCTGGTGTACCTGGCGCTCACCCTGACGGCCCTGCTGGGTCTGGGCGGGGCAGTCGCCATGGTTGAAATGGTTTACCACCTGCAAAACAGCAGCGCCGAGGGGACAATCCTGCAATTCATGCGTCTCTCCCTCGATGTCGGCAGCTGGAAAACCTGGTTCATGTGCGCGGTGCTAACGCTCACCGGCCTGGGCTTGTTTGAACTGTGCCGGCGGCGCTTTAGCCTGCATTGGGAACGTATACAAGAAGAAATTGAGCAACTGATTCAACACAGGGAGCAGCCATGAGCGTGGCATTGGAACTCAAGGACTTGCGCAAGAGCTTTGGCAAGACCGAGATCATTCGGGGCATCAGCCTGGCTATTCCCCAGGGTGAGCGTGTCGGCATCATCGGCCCCAACGGCGCAGGTAAATCAACTCTGTTCAACTTGATCAGTGGCCGCTTTGAGCCCAGCAGCGGCGATGTGCTGCTCAAGGGGCAAAGCCTGCTGGGTAAAAAACCGTTTGAGATCAACCGCATGGGCTTGAGCCGCAGCTTTCAAATCACCAACATTTTCCCCAAGCTCAGCGTGTTTGAAAACCTGCGCTGCGGTGTGTTGTGGAGCCTGGGCTACAAATACGCTTTCTGGAAGTTTCTAGCTGATCTCGACGATGCCAATGCGCGTGCCACCGAGCTCATGCACATGGTCAACCTGGACCGAAAACGTGATGTGCTGGCCATGAATCTGACCTATGCCGAACAGCGGGCGCTGGAGATCGGCATCACCATCGCAGGCGGTGCGGATGTGATCCTGCTCGATGAGCCCACGGCCGGCATGAGCAAGTCAGAGACCAGCCGCTTCATTCAACTGATCAAGGACGTGACCGTCGGCAAAAC
>JBIKZP010000168.1:0-5553 GCA_044354655.1 Rhodoferax sp.
TGGCGCAAGTTGGGCTGCAAGACTATGCACGCCGTTTACCCAGCGAACTCTCTGGCGGCATGCAACAGCGTGTGGGTTTGGCCCGTGCTCTGGCTGTAGACCCGACGTTGATGCTGATGGATGAAGCCTTCTCTGCGCTAGATCCGCTCATGCGCAAAGAGATGCAGGACTTGCTGCTGCACTTGCAAAGTGAGCAGCGGCGCACCATTGTTTTTGTCTCCCACGATTTGGAAGAGGCCTTCCATATCGGCGACCGCATAGCCATCATGCACGGGGGTTCCATCGTTCAAATTGGTACGCCCAACGAGATTTTGCGAAACCCCAGCAATGCCTATGTCAAGGCCTTCTTCAAAGGGGTGGACGTCAACAAATACCTGCTAGCCAGCGACATCGTCACCAGCAACGAGACGCTGGAGATTCGCACCACGGCGGACCTCCGTGCTGATTTTTCAGGTGCGGTCGATCAACTCAGGGCAAACCAAAAACACCACGCCTGCGTGGTCAACGAAGCCGGGCAATGGGTGGGTATGGTGTCGGTCGAATCCATGCTGAACAGCCTAGAGGCGCCCCATGTCAGTTTGACCGCAGCCTTGCTTGTTGGGGTCGAACCTGTGGGCGGCCAAATCAGCCTGAAGGAGGTGATGCGTTGCCTGGTCAAAACCACCGTGCCCTTGCCGGTCGTCGATGCGGCAGGCGGCTTCATGGGAACAATTAGCCAGCAGGTGCTGCTAAGAAAAATGGTCGAAGAGGAGAATAACCATGGGTGAACGGCTCGCACTTGGCCAATGGGTAGACCAGGCGGTCAACTTTGTGATTCAGAACGATGGCGGCACTCTGGAGCGCTTGGGTTCTGGCATTGGCACATTGACCGAGGGATTGGAGATCGGGCTTGGCGCAGTCCCCGTCTGGGCTGTCACCGCGGTATGGGTCGTTTTGGGCCTCTGGCGCGTGGGTTGGGCATTCGCCTTGTTCTGCTTGGCCTCCTGCCTGGTGATTCAAGACATGGGGTTTTGGTCGCAAACCATGATCACCCTGGCGCTGATTATTTCTGCCACATTGATCAGCTTATTGATAGGCCTGCCCCTGGGCATTTGGGTGGCCAGAAACGACCGCGTTGCCGCGCTGGTTCGGCCCACCCTGGACTTCATGCAAACCATGCCCGCATTCGTCTACCTCATTCCCGCGGCCATGTTGTTTGGTCTGGGGCGTGTACCCGGTGTGTTGGCCACCGTTATTTTTGCGATGCCACCCGTGGTCAGGCTGACCAGTCTGGGTATTCGCCAAGTTAACAAAGAGCAAGTTGAAGCGGGTATTACCTTTGGCTGCACGCCAACGCAGGTGCTGTTCAAAGTGCAGATACCTGGCGCCTTACCCTCCATCATGGCGGGCATCAACCAAACCATCATGATGTCTTTGTCCATGGTCATCATTGCCTCGATGGTAGGGGCAGGCGGTCTGGGCAATGATGTGCTGGCCAGTATCCAGCGGCTGGATATTGGCCTAGGCTTCGAATCGGGACTGGCAGTCGTCCTGTTGGCCATCATGCTCGACCGTATCACCGAAACCTTTGGAAGCACCGTGCCCAAGCGCTCACTCAAAGACTGGTGGGCCCGGCTTATGCGCCCAGCCAAGTAGCGTTTGAAGGCCAGTTCCCGCACGCTGACCTGTGCAGGCTGACGTTGGCAAATCCTATAATTCGAGCGCAGCGGTGCAAGTGGTGCTTCAAACCCACCCAACGTACCAGACTTGGCACTCTAAGAACAAAATCAATTCAGGATCGAACAAGGGTTTGATGGCAGGGTAGGCCAATTGTCAGCACGATGTGGCATCCGAAATACGGTGAATCGGCAGACTTAAATTTTCACAATGGATAAAACAGCAATGCACGTGCCTCTCAAGGATGTCAGGAAAACGGTATCGAAACACCGCTTCATCTTCCTGACCCTGCCCAACTACTCTCTGATTGCCTTGTCCAGTGCGGTCGAGGTTCTGCGTATGGCCAATCGGGTAACCAAGCAGGACATCTATGAGTGGTCGCTGGCTAGCCTTGATGGACTTCCAACGCCCGCCAGCAACGGTTTGTCCATGTCACCCACCTTGGCGGTAGACAACATGGGGACGGCCGATATTGTGTTTGTTTGCGGGGGCGTCAACGTTGAGCAGTCGGTGACACCCGAGTTGTTGCAGGTACTCAAAAGCCTGGCCAAAAAACAGGTTTCACTGGGTTCCCTGTGCACAGGCGGCTATGCCTTAGCCAAAGCAGGTTTGCTGGATAAATACAAAGCGGTGATTCACTGGGAAAACATGTCTGCTCTGCGTGAGCAGTTTCCCCGGGTCATTTTTTCAGACCAGCTTTTTGTGGTGGACCGTGACCGCTACACCTGCTCCGGTGGAATTGCGCCGCTCGATTTGATGTTGAACATCATCAAGGCCCATGTTGGACGTGATATTGCGCCCATGATTTCCGAGCAGTTCATTCTCGATCGCATCCGCAACGACCAGGACCGACAGCACGTGCCCCTACAAGCGCGCGTGGGCCTGTTTCATGAAAACCTGATTGAAGCTGCCGCTCTCATGGAGGCCAACATTGAAGAGCCCCTGTCGTTGGATGAAATAGCGGCTTTGGTGGGCGTTTCAAGACGGCAGATTGAGCGACTGTTCAAACGTTATGTGGGCGAGGTTCCCACCAAATACTATTTGGACATGCGCTTGCGGCGTGCGCGGGGCTTGCTGCTGCAAACCGCCATGTCCATCATGGACATTGCCGTGGCTTGTGGCTTCCAGTCGCCGCCACACTTTTCCAAGTGTTACCGCAATATGTTTGGTCACACCCCCAGCGCTGAGCGACAAAACAGCCGCCGTGGCGTGCTGCAATCGGCCAGCCCCGAGCACTGAATCAGCAAGCACCCAAGGACTTGGGCCTTGGGGATGGAGCGGTGTCATGCATGGCGGGCAACATGGCCCGCCCAGGGTTTAGCGGAAGACCACCGTGCGGCTACCGTTCAGGAAAACGCGGTGTTCGATATGAAAGCGCACAGCTGCAGCCAGTGCGCGACATTCAGAATCACGACCCGCAGCAGCCAGCTTCTCGGGCGTGTAAGTGTGGTCAACCCGCTCAACGATTTGTTCAATGATCGGACCTTCATCCAGATCGGCTGTGACGTAGTGGGCTGTTGCACCCGTTAGCTTGACGCCTCGTTCATGCGCTTGGTGGTAGGGCTTGGCGCCCTTGAAGCCGGGCAAGAAGGAGTGGTGAATATTCATGGCCCGGCCACGTAGCTGGCGGCACAGGTTGTCTGAGAGCACCTGCATGTAGCGCGCTAAAACCACCAAATCGCTGTTTGTTTCATCCACGATCTCAAGCAAACGCTG
Source organism: Rhodoferax sp. (assembly GCA_044354655.1). Lineage (GTDB taxonomy): Bacteria > Pseudomonadota > Gammaproteobacteria > Burkholderiales > Burkholderiaceae_C > Rhodoferax. Next base: position 3,373 of record JBIKZP010000168.1, read on the forward strand.
TTCTTGGGCTGCTTTTGTGTCTGGGGTCACGGGTAAATGAATGTAGGTCAGGCCATGCGACTCCACCATGCCCCGTAAATCAGGGTGATTGGACACCACCGCCGTGATTTCCATCTTCAGTTCACCGGTGCGGTGGCGGTACAGCAAATCATGCAAGCAGTGATCAAACTTGGACACCATGATCAGAACCCGTGGGTTCTTTTGACCATCGTGAATAGCCCATTCCATCGCTTCGCTCTTAGCGACTTCGGAAAATTGCTCACGCAGGCTGGCTAAATTAGGTGTTTTGTCTGGGTCACCATAAAAGGAAACCCGCACAAAAAACCGGCCACTCAAAATATCGTCAAATTGCTGCATGTCTGTGATGTAGCACTGGCGAGATGCTAGAAATCCCGAGACGGCAGCAACTGTTCCCATGCGGCTGTCGCATGTGGCATTCAGGACGTAATGGGGTTTACCTTCTAGAGATATGGTCATTGAAATCTGGCTCCTCTTATCAGCACTGTTATTAAAGTGCGTTGTATTACTGAATCTTGTCTATCCATCAATCAAACCCAGTTTAGACAGGCTTGTAGTTTAAGGTTGTCTCAAGGCGACAATTTTTACGGTGGGGGCGACTCACATAGCGCTCAACTCATGCCGAAAATGAGCGAAAATCATGTCGTGAAGCGATAACCCTAAGTCGCTAATCTGTCAGCGATGCGAGGCATGGACTCGTACCATTTTCATCAAGTTGGGACCCGGCATTTGCTGGGGCCTGCCATAAACACCAATCGAGGAGTTAGCTGTGAGTAATGAGTTTGATGACGACCTGGATTTGAACACCCTCAATGACGAGGAATTGACAGAGCAGGTGCATGACGACCTCTACAACGGCTTGCGCGAAGAGGTGGTGGAAGCCACCAACATTCTGCTGGGCCGGGGCTGGACAGCTGCCCGCGTGCTGGACGATGCCTTGGTTGAGGGCATGCGAATCGTCGGCGTGGACTTCCGCGACGGCATTTTGTTTGTGCCCGAAGTGCTGCTGGCGGCCAACGCCATGAAGGGCGGCATGGAAATCCTGCGTCCGCTGCTGGCCGAAACCGGCGTGGCGCCCATTGGCAAGATGGTCATTGGCACTGTCAAGGGCGACATTCATGACATCGGTAAAAACCTGGTGGGCATGATGATGGAAGGCGCCGGCTTTGAGGTGATCGACCTGGGCATCAACAACCCGGTTGAAAAATATTTGGCTGCGCTGGAAGAGCACAAGCCTGACATTCTTGGCTTGTCGGCCTTGCTCACCACCACCATGCCCTACATGAAAGTGGTGATCGACACGCTCAAAGAAAAAGGCCTGCGCGATGACTTCATCGTATTGGTCGGCGGCGCGCCGTTGAACGAAGAGTTTGGTAAGGCGGTTGGTGCTGATGCCTACTGCCGCGACGCCGGTATTGCGGTCGAAACAGCCAAGACGCTGATCGCTGCACGCCGCGCTGCCGCAGCGGCCTAAGTGCAGCCCTGAGCTGGCACCCTTTGTCTGTTTGAGGCCCTTAACAGCCATGGGTGTCCAGCCAGCTTTTTTGGTCATTGCCTGTGGCGCACTCGCACGCGAAATCGTGGCGTTGCGCACGCTGAATAACTGGCCGCACATGGTGGTGCAATGCCTGCCGGCCGAGTTGCACAACCGCCCTGAGAAGATACCTGCTGCCGTACGCGCCAAGATTCAGGCGGCACGGGGCCGCTTTACTTCCATCTTTGTCGCCTATGCCGACTGCGGCACCGGTGGCCTGCTTGATGCCGTGCTTGCAGAAGAAGGCGTGGAGCGCATCCCCGGTGCCCACTGCTATGAGTTCTTTGCTGGAAGCACGCAGTTTGCCGAGCTGGCCGAAGCCGAACTCGGCACCTTCTACCTGACAGACTTTTTGCTGAAGCACTTTGAGCGCCTCATCATTCACGGATTGGGGATTGATAAGCACCCAGAGCTGCTCCCCATGTACTTTGGCCATTACAAAAAGTTGACCTACCTGGCACAAGTGCCATCGGAAGAAAAGATGGCCGCCGGACGTGCGGCGGCACAGCGATTGAACCTTTCATTTGAAACCCACGTGACCGGCTATGGCGAACTCGCCACCAGCCTGGCGCGTGCCCACGCTACGGCGAAACCGACCATGACAGAGAGCATCATTCAATGGCAAAGCT
>JBIKZP010000169.1:0-5524 GCA_044354655.1 Rhodoferax sp.
TAACCCAAAGCATGGAGTCAGTTTAGGCGAGTTCGTGCAGACAAAAAAAACCCCAGCACAAGGGCTGGGGTGGTAAGCCTATTTGCTGTCACACATCAAGGCCCCGCTCAGGGAGGAAAAGCGGGAGGCAGCGAACTGCCCGGGATGCAATTTAACAAAATATCGGTTGAGATTCAAGGCGTACAGCAAAATATTTATGCCCAGCGGGCCACGAATCTTTTCGCCATTACACTTTTCAGCATGACCAAGTACGCCTCTTACCCCTTGGGTCGCCCCCGCAGACTGCGGCGCGACACCTTCACGCGCAACCTGGTGCGAGAAAACACCCTCAGCGCGCACGACCTCATCTACCCGGTGTTTGTTGTTGATGGACAACAACAACGCGTACCCATTGCCTCCATGCCTGGTGTTGAGCGCTTGAGCCTGGACCAGCTGCTTCCGGTCGCTCATGAATGTGTCCGTCTTGAGATTCCCGTCATGGCCCTTTTTCCGGTCATTGACCCGGCCCTCAAAACCTGGGACGGGCGCGAAGCCTGGAACCCCGACGGACTGGTGCCTCGGGTGGTACGGGCCTTGAAAAAAGAATGCCCTGGCCTGGGCATCATGACCGACGTGGCCTTGGACACCTTCACCAGTCACGGGCAGGATGGCTTGCCCGACCCCAACCCAGACGAAGCGGGTTACATCATGAACGAGGCCACCATTGAAGCCCTCGTGAAGCAAGCACTAACCCAGGCCGAAGCGGGCGTGGACATGGTGGCCCCCAGCGACATGATGGACGGACGCATTGGCGCCATTCGCCAGGCCCTTGAAGCTCAGCACTTCATCCACACCCGCATCATGGCCTACAGCGCCAAATACGCCAGCGCCTTTTATGGCCCGTTTCGCGATGCCGTAGGTTCAGCTGCCAACCTGGGCAAGGGCAACAAAAAAACTTACCAAATGGACCCCGGCAATTCTGACGAAGCGTTGCGCGAAGTGGCCATGGACATCGCCGAAGGCGCCGACATGGTGATGGTCAAGCCCGGCATGCCGTATCTGGACGTGGTGCGCCGCGTCAAGGATGAATTTCAGGTGCCCACCTTTGCCTACCAAGTCAGTGGCGAATACGCCATGCTCAAGGCCGCCGCACAGAATGGCTGGCTAGACCACGACGCCGTCATGATGGAAAGTCTGCTGGCCTTCAAACGCGCCGGTGCCGACGGCATCCTGACCTACTTTGCACTGGATGCAGCACGCTTGCTGCACAAGTAAAGCCAGACCGCCCGATGCGCCTGTTCACCCTCCACAGCAGCGGCGTGATCGAAAGTCATGAACTCGATCAACTGGGCCGAGGCGAGCAAGCGCCAGGCAGTTTTTATTGGTTGTCCTGCACGCGGCTAGAGTTCGAGCAACAGCTGGGGCAGATCCAGGCCACCTTGCAAACCCTCTGCGGCCTTGAGCTGGTGGACCTGCACGTCAGCGACCTGCTCAATCAGCAACTCCCCTCGCGCTACGACTACACCTCGCAATACGACCTGCTGGTGTTTCGCCGCTTAGCCGCTGGTACCGGCCAGGGCAGCGCCACCCCGCCGGGCCAACCGCTAGAACGACTGCCCAGCCGGGGCGGCCCGCCCATTCTGCGGCGCATTGACACCAGTCCAGTCGGCTTTGCCGTGTTTGACCAGGTCCTGCTCACCGTTCACCCCAGCGACTGCACCGTGCCCGAGGCCTACGCCGCCAAGCTGTTGGGGACCGCCACCCATGAAGCACGCGCTGCCGGTGCCCGCCTGCCCAGCAGCCCGGCTGATTTGATGCTGCGCCTGCTCAACCACATGGTGGACGGCTACCTGGCGCTGCGCCGCGAACTCACGCACCAGCTTGACCACTGGCAGGCGGAGCTGCTCAACCCCAAAACCCGCTTCAACAACTGGGGCACGCTGCTGGAGGCGCGCCTGTCCTTGCACCACCTAGACGAAATTTGCGAAGACCAGCGCAGCGCCGTGCAAGACTGGATCGAAGCCCTGAAAGCCTGGCCTGCTGCCATCACGCCCGAAAGCCAACGTGCGCTCGACCTGCTGCAAGTCAGCAGCCGCGACGTGCTTGAACACATAGAGCGCGTGGTGCACCACGTGCGCCGCCTAGAGCAAAGCGCCGAGACCGCAGTCCAAATGCACTTCAACGCCCAAAGTCACCGCACCAACGAAATCATGCGCACGCTCACCGTGCTGACCGCTGTCTTTTTACCGCTGAACCTGATCGCCGGCATTTTCGGCATGAACTTCGAATTCATCCCGCTGCTGCACCGCACCAACGGCTTCTGGCTGGCCATGGCGCTGATGGCGCTGACCGCGCTCGGCTTGGTGGTGTTTTTTTGGCGCCAGCGCTACCTGGAACATGCACGCCGCTGAAGCCTGAACCAGCCGCTCAGACCCAAGGCTGCGCCAGTTGCTCGCTGGCAAACACCCGTTGCACCGCGGGCCGCGCCAACATGGCCTCCAAGTACGGCCCCAGGTGCGGGCGCATGCGGGCCGGCGTGGACGCAAAGCCGCGGCTCCAGCGGCACAGCATCAACACATAGGCATCTGCCGCTGAATAATGCGCGCCCAACAACCACGGCCCGCCATGGCGCGCCAACTCCGCATCGAGCTGGTCCAGGCAACCGTTGGCCTTGTGCTCGGCCTGCGCCTTGACCTCGGCCGCCGCTGCTTCGTGACCTGCACTCACCCAGCGGTCCGGGTAAAAATAAACGCTCAGCGAAGCCTGCAAAGTATTGGTCAGCCACACCATCCACTTGTAATACGCAGCCCGCTGCGGCGTCCCGATAGCCGGCGCCAAAGCCGCCTGTGGAAAACGCTCGCTCAGGTACAGGCCAATGGCCGTGGTCTCGTACAGCACCAAGTCACCGTCGGTCAGCACCGGAATCAGGCCGTTGGGGTTGAGCTTCAGGTAGGCGGGTGACTTGTGCGCGTTAGCCAGCCGGTCGACCAGCACCCGATTAAAAGGCAGCCCAATTTCCTCCAGAAGAATATGCGGCGCCATGGACGCCGTGCCGGGGTAGTAATGAAGTTCAAGCATGTGTGTGACTTTGGTTTTAAGGCGCAGCGGCCGACTGCAAGTGGCTGGCAAAAAACGCCAGCGAGCGCCCGCGGGCCAAGGTCGCCGCGGCTTCATCAAACGAGCCGCGCTGGTTGCAATTGAAACCATGGCCTGCCGCATAAATATGCACAGCCACCTCTGGGTGCGCTGCCTGAAACGCCTGCACCCCAGGCATGGGAATCGCGTGGTCCTGATCGCCAAAATGCGCCATCACCGGGCACTGCGGGTGGCGCGCAATCTCAGCAGCTTGCGTCATGCTGCCGCCGTAATACGCTATCGCCGCCGTCACGCCCTGCAACTGGCAGGCCGCGCGCCAGGTCAACGAACCACCCCAGCAAAAACCAATCACCCCCACCTTGCCAAATTGGGCAGCGTAATCAACCGCAGCCTGCAGGTCTTGCATGGCGCCGGGCACGGGCAGCGCATCAATGGCAGCCTTAAGGGCCACGCCAGCCGCCACGTCTTCGCCCGAATAAGCCAAATCCACCCCGGGCTTGACGCGGTGAAACATCGCCGGCGCCACCGCCATGTAGCCCTGCACCGCAAACGCATCGACGATGCCGCGAATGTGCGAATTGACGCCAAAAATCTCCTGCACCACCACCACCGCGCCCTTGATCGGCCCCGCAGGTCGTGCCTCATAGGCGGGAAATTTGAAGCCATCAGCGCTGTTAAGTTCAATGTCTTGAGCCATTCGGGTTCTCTCCAATCGTTTGGTCTGTCGCTAACTATGCCGTACTCTATACCGTGCAGCCGGCCATGATTGTCTTAGCCACTTTGCCGCTAACATGAGCCGTCGTAAAGATTACATGAACTGTAACTGCCCTAGCTGGAGTCTTCTTGAACCCTTGCCTTTTGATCACCGGCGGCTCGCGCGGAATAGGCGCAGCCACCGCCCTGCTGGCGGCCCAGCGTGGCTACGCCGTAGCGGTCAACTACACCAGCCACTCCTTGGCAGCCGACGAGGTAGTGCGCCAGATTCGCGCCAACGGTGGTCAGGCCATCGCCGTGCAAGCCGATGTGGCCCAGGAAGACCAGGTGCTGGCCATGTTCGAAAAAATTGACGCCAAGCTCGGCCCACTGACCGCACTGGTGAACAACGCGGGCGTGGTCGATGTGGCCGCCCGCGTCGACGAAATGCGCTTTGACCGCTTGCGGCGCATGTTTGACATCAACGTACTGGGCAGCTTTTTGTGTGCGCGTGAAGCCGTCAAACGCATGAGCACGCGCCACGGCGGCACAGGTGGCGCCATCGTCAACGTTTCCAGCGCGGCGGCCCGCCTGGGCAGCCCGGGTCAGTATGTGGACTACGCTGCCGCCAAAGCTGCCATTGAAACCTTCACCATTGGCCTGGCCAAAGAAGTAGCTACCGAGAGCATTCGCGTCAACGCCGTGCGTCCTGGCATCATTGAGACAGACATTCACGCCTCAGCCGGTCAACCCGACCGCGCTCGGCAAATGGCGCCCCATGTGCCCATGCAGCGCAGCGGCTCGGCCCATGAGGTGGCGCTTGGCATTCTCTGGCTGCTCTCCAGCGAAGCCAGTTACACCACCGGCACTTTTCTGGACATCGCCGGTGGACGCTGAGTTGCCACACACCTTTATTCAATCCCTAGGAGACGACATGAACAAGCCGAACCCCACTCGCCCAGACCTCCAGGCCGAGCGCATTGACCTCGCGGCGGCCTTTCGCTGGACCGCACGACTGGGCATGCACGAGGCCGTCGCCAACCATTTCTCGCTGGCGGTGAGTGACGATGGCCGGCGCTTTTTGATGAACCCCAACCAACGGCACTTTGCCAATACACGCGCCAGCGATTTGCTGCTGCTCGACGCCGACCAACCCGATGTGCTGCAACAGCCCGACGCGCCCGACCCCACCGCCTGGGGCCTGCACGGCGCCATTCACCGGCGCGTGCGCCATGCCCGTTGCGTCATGCATGTGCACTCCACCTATGCCACCGTGCTGGCCTCGCTGGCCGACAGTCGCTTGCCCCCGATTGACCAGAACTGTGCCACCTTTTTCAACCGCTACGTCATTGACGAACATTACGGCGGCCTGGCTTTTGAAGCCGAGGGCGAACGCTGCGCCGCCTTGCTGACCGACCCCAAAGTCAAGGTCATGGTGATGGGCAACCACGGCGTGCTGGTTATTGGCGACAGCGTGGCTGACGCCTTCAACCGCCTGTTTTACTTTGAACGCTCGGCCCAAACCTACATCCTCGCGCTGCAAACCCAGCGTCCGCTGCGCGTGCTGCCAGACCACATTGCCGAAAAAACCGCGCAAGAGCTAGACCAGTACCCCGAGCAGGCCGAGCGCCACTTGTCAGAACTCAAAACCATTCTGGACCGGGAAGAGCCCGACTACCGGCTGTAAATACGGCCCTGCCCTCGAAAGTACCCCCTATGGATTTCAAGCCCCTCGTCACCCTGCTGGCCATCGTCA
>JBIKZP010000170.1:0-5510 GCA_044354655.1 Rhodoferax sp.
CTCCGCTCCTTTGAGCAAGGACATCGATCTGGTGGGTGCATCGGTGCTCACCCTGAAATTCAGTGTGGACAAGCCGGTGGCCGTCACGGCCGTTCGACTTAATTCCGTGTGGCCGGACGGCGCCGTGACGCGCCTGAGCTACGCGGTGAGCAACCTGTGCCACCGCGACAGCCATGAACACCCCGAAGCACTGGAGCCGGGCAAGGTTTACACCGTCAAAATTCAGCTCGATGACGTGGCCTACCGCGTGCCCAAGGGGCATGCACTGCGGGTGTCCCTTTCCACCAGTTACTGGCCGCTGATTTGGCCCGCGCCCGAAACCGTGAACCTCACGGTGCATACCGGCGCGAGCTTTATCGAAGTACCGGTGCGCACACCCCGCCGTGGCGAGAAGCCGCCTGTGTTTGCCCCGGCCGAAGCAGCCCCGGCAGTCAAGCTAATCACCGTGGACAAACCCTGGAACAAGCGCGAGCTGACCATTGACCAGCGCACCGGAGAAAACCGCCTGAACATCGTGGATGACTTTGGCCGCAGTACCAGCACCGAACATGGCCTGACCACCTGGGGCTGTGGCCGCGAGGACTACAGCATCCTGCCGCATGACCCCTTGTCAGCACGCCAGTCTTGCCACTGGTCGATGGAAACCTCACGTGGCGACTGGAAAGTGCGCACCGAGACCTATTCGAGCATGACCGCCAGCAAAACCCATTGGCATATTACCGGGCGGCTCGAAGCCTATGAAGGCGAGCAGTTGGTGTTCAGCAAGGACTGGGACAAGAAGATCAAACGCAAGCTGCTCTGAACCAAGCGGCGTCGTGCGTGACGCCGCTTTTCAAATGCCTGCCAAATACCTGCCAAACGCGCCGTCAGGCCCGGGCTGTTTTGGCGGGCCAGTTGCTCCACACAATGCCGCCCAGCACCAGCACGCTGCCGGCATACACCGCTTGCGCCGGCAACTCACCGTGCACCAGCCAGACCCAAAACGGGTTCAAAAAGGCGTCGGCCATGGTGATGAGCACCATTTGTACAGCAGCCACCTGGCGCGCACCCCGCATGTAAAGCACCATGGGCACCGCCAGTTGTATGGCCCCCATGAACAGCAGCATGCACAGGGTTTGAAGCGGCACCGGCTTGAGCAGGCCGCTGGCCAGCACCACCACAAAAACGCCCAGGCCGCCCACCACCATCGCGGGCTCCATGTCCAGCGATTTGTAGCGCCGCAGTGCCACGCTTTGCCCGGCAAAAGAAAAGGCCACGGCCAATGCCACCAAGGTGCCGGCGAATCCGGTAGCAGAGTTGCTTTGCTCGCCCAAGGCAATCAGTACCACGCCGCCCAAGGCCAGCACCATCGAGGCATAAAACACGGCCGGAGTGCGCTCGCCCAACCAGACTCGGGCCAAGAAAGCGGCAAACAGGCCTGAGGTAGCGCCTAGACAGGACACTGCGGCCACACTGGCCAGGTTCATAGCCAGAATGTAGAGGGAAGAGCCGGCAGCAAAAAAACCCGCTGAAACCACAATGGCCAAGGTTGGGGTGCGGCGCCACAGCGCCAGCGAGTCGCGGCCGTAGTGCAGCTGCATCCAAAGCAACATGGACAAGCCCATGCCCAGGCCACGGTAGGCGTTGAAGGTCCAGGGATCGAGCCCGGGCATCCAGCGCACAAATACGCCGCTTAGGCTCCAGAAAACGGTGGCACCGGCTATCAGCCACAGTCCTTGATGTTCGAGGCGCAAGCGTGCTTTCGATTCAAGTCAGGCGAGTGTCACGGCTGGGCGGCAAGCGACTTATTCTGCCGCTGTGTCAGACCCACCCGAGCGACGACCACGGCCACGCTTGAGGTTGGCACCGGGTGCGGCACCGCCGAGTCGGCTTTGCTCACCGCCCCACTGGGCACGCGCGCCCGTGGAGACTTCACCCAGCACATCCAGAATAGATTCAAGTGTCGGGCTGGGGCCCTTGGTGTGGGCTTCCAGGGCATCGCGCATGGCGCGCAAATGCTTAGCCGAGGTACCACAGCAGCCCCCAATGATGCGTGCGCCCGCGTCTAAGGCCATGCGTGCGTAATTGGCCATGATCTCGGGCGTGCCGTTGTAGCAAATGGCGCCGTCCACATACTGCGGAATGCCGCAGTTTCCCTTGGCCACCAGTACCACCTCAGGCCCCATGGCTTCAGCCAGGTTGTGGATGCAAGCCACCACTTCAGAGGCACCCACACCACAGTTGGTGCCGCAAGCCACCAGACGGGGCGACAGGGTTTGCTCGATACCGGCAAAGTCACTGGGCGAGATACCCATCATGGTGCGGCCGTTGGTGTCAAAACTCAGGGTGCAGACAATGGGCAGGCCGACGGTGGCCGCACCGGCCACAGCCGCTTCCACTTCTTCGCGCGATGACATGGTCTCGATCCACAGCACGTCCACGCCACCGGCTTTGAGGCTTCGGGCTTGCTCGGCAAATGCATCACGGGCTTTTTCAAATGTCAGGGTGCCAATGGGCTCCATGATTTCACCCGTGGGCCCCATGCTGCCGGCCACGGCGATGGTGCGACCCGAGGCATCTGCCACTTTTCGTGCCAATCGCGCTGCCGCCTGGTTCAGTTCATCCACGCGGTGCTGGGCGTTGTGCAACTTGAGGCGGTAGGTGGTGCCGCCAAAGCTATTGGTCAAAATAATATCTGCGCCCGCATCGACAAAGCTTTTATGCAGGGCGGCGATACGGTCTGGGTGCTCGGTGTTCCAGAGTTCTGGCGCATCGCCCGACATCAGGCCCACATCAAACAGGTTGCTGCCGGTGGCGCCGTCGGCCAGCAGCCAGGGGCGCGAGGCCAATAAAGTGGTGAAACGGTTGCCAGGAAATTGGGAAGTGGAGGTCATGAAGTGGTTCTAAGCCGACGGCGCCAACACAGGACGCCAGGTCAGCTTATTTTATCTGCTCAGGGTTAACCACGAGCCAGTTGTGGCGCGCGTTGACCTCCAGCCCATGGGTATTTTGATGCTCGGCGTGATCGTCCTGCATGCGCAGCAGGGTGTCGAGGTAGCTGCTTTTGCGCGAAACAAAGAGCCTTAGCGCGCCTTGACTGACATCAGGTCCGCGAAACAGCATGGGGCCGTCACTCAGGGGCGTGTCGCCCGCTACCAAAATGGGCTTCTTCCAGGGGTGAATATAGGTGTAAATGGCGGCCTGTTTGCCCTCGTACCAGGGCAGAGGCGCCCACAGGCTGGCCGTTAGCTCGTGGTCCAGCAAGCCCTGCGGGGTATAGCACTTCTCCGCTATCTGCTTGCGGGCGGTGGTGATTTGGCCGGTTGCCCGGTCTTTGAGTAAGAGCGAGACGCCAATGATATTTTCAGGCTTGACATGGTAGCCATAGCGCGGATCGGCCAACACCATGCGCACCACTTCTTCGCTGGCTGCCGTGACCACAAAAACCTCAATACCGTGCTGCATCAAGGTGTTGTAAAGCTCTTGCTGGCCGCGTAAGACCTGGGGTGGCTCAATCGCCATGTGCTGAATTTGGTCGCCCACCACAAGCTCGGCCGGTATCGGCTGGCCGTGGGCCAGCAGTTCATCTAAGTGAAGCTTTAACTCGCGCAGCGTGAAACCAGAGAATATTTGCGAGGCCCAGGGGTAGCCCACCTGGTCATCAATATCACCCAGGCGGTGGTAGTAGCTGTTGAGACTTTCACGGTGCGTTCCACGGTCCATGAACGGGATCAATTCAAGCGCCGGGTTCATGGTGTCGCGGGTTAGAACGCCCTTCATTTCCATGAAAGCCAGCAACGCGCCCAACAGGTCGTGCTGGTAGGTGGTGTTGTCGGCATCAAACACGGCATACGCACCTTGGTGGGCATTGGCATGAATCAGTTGACCCAACCGGGCGGCGGTCTCGGCGGGCCAATGCTGGAGGGCGGCCACGATGTCTTCGCGCAGTGCTGGGCCAGGTGGGCTGTTTAGACTCATGGCAGGGCGCTCAGCGTTGTGCAGTCTGGTAATGCGGGTGCACGTAATGCGGCGCATCCGAGCGCGGCAGCGGCTGACGCCCGCGAATCGCGTCGGCCAGTTTTTCGGCCATCATGATGGTGGGCGCGTTGAGGTTACCGCTGACCACGTTGGGCATGATGGACGCATCGACCACGCGCAGGTTTTGCACGCCATGCACCTGCCCCAAGTGGTTAGTGACCGCCATCTCGTCCTCGCCCATACGGCAGGTACAGGAGGGGTGGTAAGCGGTTTCGGCACTGTTGCGAATGTGCTCGTCAATCTCGGCATCGCTTTGCAACTGCCTACCTGGAGACATTTCATCGCCCCGGTATTTGTCAAACGCAGCCTGGGCAAATATTTCTCGGGTCAGGCGCACGCCCGCGCGCATTTCCTTGCGGTCCTGCTCGGTGCTCATGTAATTGAATTGGATGCGTGGCGGTGTGAGCGGATTGGCATTTTTCAGGCGCACATCGCCACGGCTGGTGGGTCGCATGGGGCCCACGTGGGCCTGAAAGCCGTGGCAAGTGGCTGGCGAATTGCCATCGTAGCGGACTGCCATGGGCAGAAAATGGTATTGAAGGTCGGGAAACTGAACGCCCGCTTCACTGCGGATGAAGCCACCGGATTCGAAGTGGTTGGTGGCGCCCAGGCCGCTGCCAAACAGCAACCATTGCACGCCAATTTTTAATTTGGCCAATGGGTTCAAAGCCGAGTACAGGGTAATGGGCTCTTTGCAGGTGTATTGAATATAGGTTTCCAAGTGATCTTGCAGATTTTCTCCTACGCCTTTGAGAGGCGCTGTCACGACCAAGCCCAGTGGGCGCAGTTCATCAGGGTTACCAATGCCCGACAACTTGAGTAACTGCGGTGAGTTGATGGCACCGCCCGACAAAATAACCTCGCGGGTGGCACGAATTTGTTTCAGCTTTCCGCCATGGAGCAGTTCTAGGCCAATGGCGCGCGGCGAATGGACTGAGCCCTCAAACATCACCCGGGTCACCACCGATTTGGTTTGCACCACCAGGTTGGGCCGCGCCAAGGCCGGCCTCAGATAGGCACTGGCCGTACTCCAGCGTCGACCTTTGTGCACGGTCATGTCCATCGGTCCCAGGCCTTCTTGCTGGTAGCCGTTCATGTCGTCGGTGTAGGGGTAACCGGCCTGCCGGCCGGCCTCAATGAAGGCGTTGTACAAGGGGTTCCGGCAGGCGCCGGTGCTGACATGCAAAGGGCCTGCATCGCCGCGGTAGTTATCGCCACCCTGTGCTCGGGTTTCCGATTTTTGAAAATACGGCAGGCAGTCGGCATACGACCAGTTACGCATACCAGGGGCTGCGGCCCAACCGTCGTAATCAAGGGCGCTGCCTCGGATGTAGACCATGCCGTTGATGGAAGACGACCCCCCCAGTACTCGGCCACGCGGGCAATGGATACGCCGGTTGTTCATGTGCGGCTCGGGCTCCGACTCATACAGCCAGGTGTAATTTTTATCCGCCATCGGGTAAGACAGCGCCGAGGGCATGTGGATAAAAATG
>JBIKZP010000171.1:0-5507 GCA_044354655.1 Rhodoferax sp.
TTTATCTCGGGGGTGTCCATGCTGGGTATCGGGCTGGGTGTGGCGGCGTTGATCATTGTGCTGAGCGTGATGAACGGCTTTCAAAAAGAGGTGCGCGACCGTATGCTGGGGGTGGTCTCGCATATCGAGATTTTTGCCGCCGACGGCGCTGCCCTGCCTGACCTGGCGGGCACGCTGGCCCAGGTCAAGGCCAATCCGCAGGTGATTGGTGCTGCGCCTTTCATTGCCACCCAGGCCTTGCTGGCGCGGGGCGAGGACATGAAGGGCACGGTAGTGCGCGGCATTGACCCGACCCGCGAGCCCGAGGTGACCGATCTGGCCGTGAACCTTAAAAACAGTGTGTTGAATCAGCTCACGCCCGGTAACTTTGGTGTGGTGATCGGCGGTGAGTTGGCCCGTTCGCTTGGCGTGCGCACCGGCGACAAGGTCACGCTGGTGGCCCCAAGCGGCCAGGTGACGCCCGCAGGGGTGGTGCCACGGCTCAAGCAGATGACGGTGGTGGGCACCTTTGATTCGGGCCACTATGAATACGACTCAGCCCTGGTGCTGGTGCACATGGACGACGCCGCCCGTATCTTCCGCCTGGAAGGCCCCAGTGGCGTGCGCCTCAAGCTCAAAGACCTGCACCAGGCGCGCGCTGTGGCGGCCCAACTGGCAGACACCCTCACCGGCAACCTGCTGGTGCGCGACTGGACACGCCAAAACCGCACCTGGTTTGCGGCGGTGCAGGTAGAAAAACGCATGATGTTCATCATCCTGACCCTGATCGTGGCGGTGGCGGCCTTCAACCTGGTATCTACCTTGGTGATGACCGTGACCGACAAGCGTGCCGACATTGCCATTTTGCGCACCCTGGGTGCCAGCCCGATGTCCATCATGGGCATTTTTGTGGTGCAGGGCGCCATGGTGGGCGTCATTGGCACCTTGTCCGGCTTGCTGCTGGGGCTGGGCGTGGCCTTCAACATTGATGTCATCGTGCCTGCGCTGGAGCAGATGCTGGGGGCGAATTTCTTGCCCCAGGACATTTACCTGATCAGCCGCATGCCCAGTGACCCGCAGCAGGCCGACATTGTGCCCATTGGCCTGATTTCCCTAGGGCTGGCGTTTTTGGCCACCCTGTACCCGAGCTGGCACGCCAGCCGCGTTAACCCGGCAGAGGCACTGCGCTATGAGTGAACACCCGCCCCTGGTTTTGCGTGCCCGTGGCCTGACCAAACGCTTCACGGAAGGGCGCCTGGACGTGACCGTGCTGCAAGGCGTGGACCTGGACGTGCACGCGGGTCAGACTTTGGCCATTGTGGGCGCTTCAGGTTCTGGCAAAAGCACGCTGCTGCACCTGTTGGGCGGCCTCGATGCCCCCAGCAGCGGCAGCGTATGGCTCAACGGCATAGACCTGGCGCAGCAAGACGCTGCGGCGCAGGGCCGCCTGCGCAACCAGCACCTGGGTTTTGTGTACCAGTTTCACCATTTGCTGCCCGAGTTCAGCGCGCAGGACAACGTGGCCATGCCCTTGTGGATTCGGCGCATGGACCGGCGCCAGGCGGCGCAGCAGGCGCAAGACCTGTTGGCCCGTGTGGGCCTGCAAGACCGTCTGCACCACCGGCCGGCTGAACTCTCGGGTGGTGAGCGCCAGCGCGTGGCCATTGCCCGGGCCTTGGTGACACAACCCGCCTGCGTGTTGGCTGACGAGCCCACCGGCAACCTCGACCGCAGCACCGCCCACGGCGTGTTTGACCTGATGCTGGAATTGGCCCGCACCCAGGGCACCGCCTTCATCGTGGTCACCCACGACCACGCCCTGGCCGAGCGCTGCCAACGACAACTGCGCCTGGTGCAGGGAAAATTGTCCGAAACCTTGTAAATTCGCCAGAGCCAACCCTTCAAAGCGCCCCTTTTTTCACCTGCTACCACTGCCCTGCTACCACCGCCCTGACACCACTGAGCCTCCCCATGAAAGACACCGGATTCACCACCACCATCGTCCACGCTGACCGGCAGGGCCCCATCGAGCATGGCGCCATTCACAAACCCATCCACACCTCGGTGCAATATGGTTTCGAGCGGGTGGAAGACCTGGTGGGGGTGTTCCAGGGCACCGTCAAAGGCGGTTTCAACTACGCGCGCCAGGGAACGCCCACCACCGCCGCCCTCGAAGCCAAAATCACCCGCATGGAAGACGGGCTGGGTTCGATCTGCTTTGCCACCGGCATGGGCGCCATCACCGCCATCTTTTTAACCCTGCTGCGCGCCGGCGACCACGTGGTGGCGAGTCGCTACGTGTTTGGCAACACCAACAGTCTGCTCGCCACGCTGAAAAATTTTGGCATTGAGGTGACGCTGGTAGACGCCACCGCCGTGGCGCACGTGGCCGCCGCCGTGCAGCCCAACACCCGCCTGGTGTTTGTGGAAACCATTGCCAACCCCGGCACCCAAATTCCTGATTTGTCGGCCATTGGTGCGCTGTGCCAGGCGCACGGCTTGGTGTACGTGGTGGACAACACCGTCACTTCTCCCTGGCTGTTCCGCCCCAAAACAGTGGGTGCCTCGCTGGTTATCAACTCGCTCACCAAAACCATTGCCGGCCATGGCACGGCCTTGGGCGGGGCCGTGACCGACACCGGCTGCTTTGACTGGCAGAACTACCCGAATATTTTTGCTGCCTACCGCCAAGGCGATACCCGCCAGTGGGGGTTGCAGCAACTGCGCAAGAAGGGCTTGCGCGACATGGGGGCGTCTTTGTCCTCCGAGCACGCGCACCAGATCAGTGTGGGTGCCGAAACACTGGCTCTGCGCGCCAACCAGACCAGTGCCACCGCGCTGGCGCTAGCGCAGTACCTGGAGGCGCACCCCGCCATCCACCGCGTCTACTACCCCGGGCTGGCCTCTCACCCGCAGCATGCGCTGGCGCGCGCGCATTTCAAGGCCGGCTCATGGTTGCTGTCGTTTGAGTTGCGCGCAGACCTGGACTGCTTTGCTTTCATCAACCGCCTGCAATTGCCCATCAAAGCCACCGGCCTGGGCGACACCCGCAGCCTGATCATTCCGGTAGCGCCCACCATTTTCTGGGAAGCCGGCCCGGCTGCCCGGGCCGCCATGGGCATTGCCGACGGCATGATTCGCTTCTCGGTGGGGCTCGAAGACACGGCCGATTTGCTGGCCGATTTCGCACAAGCCCTGGGCTGAACGCCGCGCTATGTCGACCTGACTCCGCATGGCGTACTGGATTGACACCCATTGCCACCTGGACGCGGCAGAGTTTGGCGACCAAGCGCCCGCGGTGCGCGCCTTGGCCGCTGCGCATGACGTGGTGCATTGCGTGCTGCCCGCCGTCGAGCGGGCCAACTTTGAGGCCGTACGCCAACTCGCCCATGCCGGCGGCGACAGCTACGCCCTGGGCATTCACCCCCTGTATGTGGCGCAGGCGCAGGAGAGCGACCTGCAGGCGCTTGACCACGCACTGCAACGCTACCGCGACGACCCACGTCTGGTGGCTGTGGGCGAGATCGGTCTGGACTACTTTGTGCCTGCGCTGTGCGAGAGCCCCTTGCGCGAGCGCCAGGAATTTTTTTACCGTGCGCAATTGCAGCTGGCGCGCAAGCACAACTTGCCGGTGATTTTGCACGTGCGTCGCTCGGCAGACCGTCTACTCAAAGGCCTGCGTGAGGTGGGCAGGCCTGAGCCCGGTGGTGCCGCCTTTGTGTGGCGCGGTATTGCCCACGCTTTCAACGGCAGTGCGCAGCAAGCACAGGCCTTCATCCACCTGGGTTTGAAACTCGGTTTTGGTGGTGCCCTGACCTATGCGCGTGCCCAGCAACTGCGCCGTCTGGCCACCACGCTGCCACTGTCCAGCCTGGTGCTTGAAACCGATGCCCCGGACATGCCGCCACACTGGATTTACCAAACAGCGGCGCAGCGCGAAGCCGGTGCCCCCCAGGGCCGTAACCAACCGGCTGAACTTCCGCGCATCGGCGCGGAACTGGCCAGCTTGCGCGGCATTTCTGCAGAGGCACTGGCCCAGGCGACCACCCAGAACGCCCTGGCCGCTTTGCCCAAACTGGCCGCCTGGCAAGAGCTGGTACATGGCGCAGGCCTGCCGTGACAGCGTGGGGCAGTTTCTTCAAACGCCAGCAAGCCACAGAGGAGGACGCGCAGGCACTTGGCGATAATGCCCCCACTTTGAAAAAACGCAGCCCCAAACTCCCCCAAGTTAATTTTTCTGACGAAGGCTCACTTCGCCACCTGCACCTGGGCACTGAATGGATTCAGGGCACCATGATGATGGACGAGCCGACCCGACTGTTCCACGAATACGTGCAGCGCATGATGGCCTGGCTGCTGTTTGTCGAGCCGGACAGCGTGCCCCAGCGCCGCGCCATGCAGCTGGGCCTGGGCGCGGGCTCGCTGACCAAGTTCTGCCACAAAGAGCTGCGCATGAAAACCACCGCCATTGAGCTCAACCCGCAGGTGCTGGTGGCGTGCCGGGGCTGGTTCAAGCTGCCCGCCGACAACACCCGCATGCAGGTAGTGCTGGCAGATGCGGCGCAAGAAATTCAAAACCCCACATGGTGGGGCACCGTGGACGCCTTGCAGGTGGACTTGTACGACCACGAAGCGGCCGCCCCAGTGCTCGACAGCCTGCCGTTTTACAACGACTGCCGGCGCCTCTTGAGCCTGGACGGCTGCATGACGGTGAACCTGTTTGGCCGCGCCTCCAGCTTTGCCCGCAGCGTTGAAAAAATCTCAGCCGCCTTTGGTGCCGATGCCGTGTGGGCCTTCAAACCCACCCGCGAAGGCAACACCGTGGTGTTGGCCCAGCGCACGCCGGTGCGCCCCAAGCGCGATGTTTTGGACGCCCGCGCCGACATTATTCTGGCCCGCTGGGGCCTGCCCGCGCCCAAATGGGTGCGCGTTTTCAAACCGCTTTAAGCAGCTTTAAGCCGTTCAAGCCGCTATTAGCTGGTCCGGTTGCCGCCCTATAGGTGTAACCCACATGGTGAGTCGGGGCATTTAACGGGCAGAATCCCCCCATCCGAATGTTTCGAGGAGCTTCTTTATGAATATCAAGAGTCAAAAAGACTTTTTCTCCGGCCTCCTGTTCATGGGGGTAGGTGCCGCGTTTGCCTGGGGTTCTGGTAATTACTCTTTGGGTACCGGTGCCCGCATGGGTCCAGGTTACTTTCCGCTGATGCTGGGCATCTTGATGGCGGTGCTGGGCATTGTCATCACCTTCCAGTCGCTGGTGGTGGAGACCGAAGATGGCGACAAGATTGGCGCCTGGGCCTGGAAGCCCTTGTTTTTCATCATTACGGCCAACCTGCTGTTCGGCCTGATGCTAGGCGGCTTACCCAGTTTCAAGATTCCAGCCATGGGCCTGATTGCCGCCATATATGCCCTGACGTTTATCGCCAGCATGGCCGGCGAAGAATTCAAATTCAAGGAAGTCATGGTGTTGGCCACCGTGCTGGCCATCATAAGTTACCTGGCATTCATCGTGCTGCTCAAGCTGC
>JBIKZP010000507.1:0-5471 GCA_044354655.1 Rhodoferax sp.
GAAAAAGGCACTGCGCTCCGCGGCGCGTGGGTGAGCGGCCGGGAAATCAAAGGCCAGTGTTGCCAGTGCGTCCAACACCCGGAAGTTGCCAACGTGTTGGCCGTACAGCGTCTCGACCCCGATCACGCCCACGATCAGGCTGGCCGGCACGCCGGTGTCCTTTTCTGCGCGCAACAGCGTCTTGCGATGTTCGCGCCAGAACTTGACGCCGGCGGCCAGGCGTACCGGCTCCAGAAAGCGGCTGCGGTAGGCGGCCCAGTTTTTTGCCGTTCCCACGGCTGGCGGCAGAATGAATTTGGCGGCCTGAGCGCTGTAGTGGGCCTGGCCGATCACGCGGCGCACCCAGGCCGGGTCCAGCGCTCGCCGGGTGGCGATCTCGTCAGCCGCTTGCATGACCTCGTCCCTGCCGGCATAGGCGGGGCCGGTGGCCGCGACGGGCAGTGCCTGAGCTTTGGCAGCTGCCGTGACCTTTTTCTTTGGATGTTTTAGGGCGCTAGCCCCCGTGGATATTAGGGTTATAGCTATAAATACAGTAGCAAGTAACAGGCGTTGTGAGCTCACGTGGGCTGGGGAATGCGTTGCAGGTCTCGGCTCAGTGTAACGAGCCGCTCGCACGCGGCCGTCGGTGGGGCGTAGCGCTGTGCCTCCAGACGCAGCAGCCAGTCACGCATGGCCAATGCATAGGCGTTGCTGTCGCCAAGCTGCGCCAGCGTGAGGCGCGCCATGTCACGTGGCGTGCACTGCGGCGGCAGCCGAACACCGCGTTTGGCCAGCCGTTCTGTGGCGCGCGCCAGCAGGCGCAGCCAGGGGTCTTGCCGGTGCCCGTCCCACAGGGTCCAGGCCGCGCCCAGCAGGCTGGTCAATACCGCAATGGCAATCAGCAGGTAGCTGGCTGTCTCCCAGCTAGGCGCCTTGAAACCAAGGTTGCGCAGCAAATTCAGCTGACGTTCCTGGCCATAGTTCAGGACCCATTGGTTCCACTGGTTGTTGGTGGCATCCCACAGTGTGCGCAGCGTCCGGCGCAACTGCGGACTGACTGCTGTCAGTGCTGTGGTCATGGCGTTCTCGGGCGCTTCCAGACGTTCCAAGGTGTCGATACGCCCGGGCGCTACGGCCGCCGTCGGGTCGACCCGCACCCACCCGCGCCCGGCCAGCCAGACCTCGGCCCAGGCGTGGGCATCACGCTGGCGCACGACCCAAAACCCGTCAACATCGTTGCGCTCGCCGCCCTGGTAGCCGGTGACCACACGCGCCGGCACATCCATAGCCCGCATCAGAACCACAAAGCTGGAGGCGATGTGCTCACAAAAGCCTTTTCTGCCGTCAAACCAAAATTCGTCGGCGCTGTGCTGGCCACTTAAACCTGGGCTCAGGGTGTAGGTGTAGCCTCCATTGCGCAGGCGCTGTAGCACGGCTGCCACCAGGCGGGCTCCGTCGCCTTCGCGCAGTTCGGGTTGGCGCAGCATTTGTGCCGCCAGCGCGAGGGTCCGGGGGTTGAAGCCTGGGGGTAGCGTCAGGTAGTCCTGCAGGCCGGCAAGCGGCCTCATTGGGCCGTGGCGGAAGTCGGTGTAGGCCTGGGCGCGGTAACGCAGCAGGTCCATCACCGGTCTATCCGTCAGCCATTGCAGCTCGGTTGTCATGCCGGCTCTCAGCGCGCTCAATGCGGGGGCCTCGGGGCTGGCGTCGAGCAGCAGCAACCAAGGCTGGCGGCTAGGTTCTAGGGTGACTTCATAGCGTACTGCGGCCCCCCGTACCTGCAGGTCGGCGCCCAGTTGCATGCCGAGTGGGAAGCCACTTATCAGGGGGCGCCAGGCCCGCCCGTCAAAGGTGGACAGCACGGGCCCCCGAAAATACAAATTCGAGGCGGGCGGTACTGGCCCGTCAAACCGCACGCGCATGGCAATGCTGCTGTCCAAGGCCAGCTGCGCCACATTGCCTACCTCCATGGTGGCCGACAGCCCGCTGCGCCCGCTCATGGCGTCGGCAGGCAGGCCCCACAGC
This sequence comes from Rhodoferax sp., assembly GCA_044354655.1. Classification (GTDB taxonomy): domain Bacteria; phylum Pseudomonadota; class Gammaproteobacteria; order Burkholderiales; family Burkholderiaceae_C; genus Rhodoferax. The sequence goes on from JBIKZP010000507.1 coordinate 2,002, forward strand.
GGCCCGATGCGCGGGAACAGCATGAACAACAGGGCCATGATCGGTGCGCCTAGCAGGGCCATGCCGCCGGCGATGCGGGCCGACTGCAGCAACGGCGGCTTGCCAACGGGCAAGTGGGCATTGACCAGGGCGGTCAGCAGACCCAGCAGCGCGAGCAACATGGCAGCGGCGGTGAGCAGCGATTGGGAGTAAAAAAAAGTGGTCACCAGGGTGAAGAAGCTAAGAAAGAAGACGACAAACGCATCCCGGCGCGCCCGCAGCTCCAGCGTCTTGAGGGTCAGCAAGACCACCGTCAGGGTGACCCCGGCGTCGCGCCCCAGCACCGTGCGGTAGGTCAACAGGGTGGCCGCCAGCGCCAGGCCAAGCACCAGCAGCAGCCACCAACGGCGCGGCAACGGGCGACCGGTCAGTGTCAGGGCAGCACGCCACAGCAGCACGGCGACGGCGGTCAGGCTGCACCACAGCGGCAGGTGGCTGACTTGCGGCAGCAGCACCCAGGCAATGACGGCCAGCATGAACAGCGTGTCGCGGGTGTCGCGCGGCCACCGCTCCATGACTTGCAGTAGGCCTTGCAGGCGGGTAGGGGGCGCGTAGCTGGCCACGGGCATACGGTCTCAGTAACGGGCCAAGGCTTCCAGGCAGCGCCGCTTGTGCGCCTCTCCCTGGTCCGGCCCCACAGCCACCGTGCCTAGCCGCAGGCCGTAGTCAAGGCCAAGGCGCTCGGCTTGCAGCACCCAGGCGCACAGGCGTGACAACTGCTGCTCCGGGTCGGCCAGGGCAGTCAGGCGCAGGTCAAGCCATAGCACCATCGATTGGGCGCGGGCCTCGTCACGGCTGATCAGTTCGCCTGTCTTGGCCATTTTTTTCCAGACCACCTGTTTCAAGGGGTCGCCACGTCGGTAGCCCCGCAGGCCGTCATGCTCGTCCCCACGTTGGCGCGGCGATTGACTGGCTGCCCCATCGCGTGGTTCGCCAGCTGGCAGCGGCGGCGCCGCTGCTTCCGGCGCTGGATAGACCAGCAGCTCTGCCGCCGGCCGCCAAAGGCTCCAGACCCGAAAAACGCCCATTGGGAATCGGGTTTCGGCTGTCAGCAGGGGCAGCGCTTGCAGGCCACGCCGCGCGGGTGCACAGGTCAGCTGCACATTGGCGCTGCCTTGCCCTGGCACGTTGGTCCACACCCATCGGTTCTCGCCCCAGGCCGACAGGCCGATGCCGTAACGCCCGCCGCGCCGCGGGTTGTACAAGCGAATCTGCAGGGTAGCGGCGCTACCTGCGAACTGTGGCGCCGGTGGCAGCAGGTTCAGGTGCAAGCCGCGCAATGTGCCATGGCACAGGTGCAGGCTGGCCGCGGCGCAGCCAGCCAGAAGAAATGTCAGCAGGTAACCCAGGTTGAGCTGGTAGTTGATCGCGGTCGCCAACAGCACCAGCAGTGTGGCAGCCAGCATCAGGCCAGGCCGGCTGGGCAGGACATAGACCAGGCGTTGTGTCAGCACTGCGCTATCGGTGGGTGTCAGCCGCAGCAACCACCAGCGCTGCCAACGGGCCCGCAGGTGGCTGCCCGGCTGCCGCCAGAAGACGGGCAGGGCAGTCGGCGTCATGGCGCGAAAGGGCATGCGTTTGGGCGACTATCGCAGAGGGGTGGCCTCGAGCATGGCGCGCACTTGTTCCAAGGCGCCGCGCCCGGACTGGCTGAGCGGCACCAAGCGGTGCGCCACGGTTTGCGGCAGGATCGCCTGCACGTCATCGGGGGCGACGTAGTCTCGACCGCTCAGCATGGCTTGCGCGCGTGCCGTGCGCAAAACGGCCATGCCGGCGCGCGGGCTGAGCCCCTGCACGAACCACTGCCCGTTGCGGGTGGCGGCGATCAGGTCCTGCACATAGTCGAGCAGCGGCGCCGACGCATGTACCGTCAGCACGCGCTGCTGCAAGGCCCGTAGTTCGGCGCTGTCCAACAGGCTGGGCAAGGCGTCCAACAGGGCCCGCCGATCATGTCCCACCAATAATTCGCGTTCGGCTTCACGGTCCGGGTAGCCCAGTGAGATGCGCATCAAAAAGCGGTCCAGTTGCGACTCTGGCAGGGCATAGGTGCCGATTTGGTCCAGCGGGTTCTGCGTGGCTATGACGAAAAAGGGTTGTGGCAACGGCCGGGTCTGGCCTTCGATCGTGACCTGCTTCTCTTCCATGGCCTCGAGCAGTGCGCTCTGCGTCTTGGGGCTGGCCCGGTTGATCTCGTCGGCCAACAGCACCTGGGCAAAGATCGGGCCGGGGTGAAACACAAAAGATTCCTTGGCGCGCTCGTAAACCGATACCCCTGACAAGTCACTTGGCATCAGGTCCGAGGTGAATTGCACGCGCGAAAATTGAAGTCCAAAGGTGCGTGCAAGCGCATGTGCCAAGGTGGTCTTGCCGACGCCGGGCACGTCTTCAATCAGCAGGTGCCCGCCGGCGAGCAGGCAAACGACGCAGTCTCGCGCTTGGGCTGCCTTGCCGATAATGACCGTGTTAAGCTGATCGACCAATGACTTTAGCGTTTGATCAACCAGCGATTTGACTTGTGTTTCATCCATCGTGCGACCTTAACAAAAAAATCAAGATGTAGGCGAACAACGTGACAATGACCGGCTACTTTACCCACCGCGACTGCTGGAATCATGAGATGGGGCCCGGGCACCCGGAATGCCCTGAACGGCTCGACGCCATTGAGGACCGCCTGCTCATTTCAGGATTGAACCAGGTGCTGGAGCGGCGTGAGCCGCCCCCGGCGCCTTTGGCTGATATTGAGCTCGCGCACCACCGTCTGCATGTGGCGGCGCTGCGCGGCCTGAGTGACGGTTTGCGCGACGAGATTGCAGCGGGTGGTCCGACACACGCGCAGGTTGACCCCGATACTTCGCTGAATGTCCACACCTGGGACGCCGCCCTGCGCGCCGCTGGTGCCGCGCTGGCGGCCACCGACGCGGTGCTGGCCGGAGAACTGGAAAACGCTTTTTGCGCCGTGCGACCGCCCGGGCACCATGCCTGCCGTGACCACGCCATGGGTTTCTGCTTTTTCAATAATGTGGCGGTGGCTGCCAAGTACGCGCTAGAGCGGCACGGGCTGCAACGGGTGGCGATTGTCGACTTTGACGTGCACCACGGCAATGGCACCGAGGATATCGTGGCTGGTGACGAGCGCATTCTGATGGTCAGCTTCTTTCAGCACCCGTTCTACCCGGAGGGCGGCAGCCGGTCCACTGCCGGTAACCTGGTCAACTTGCCGGTGCCGGCCTACACCCGGGGCCCGCAGGTGCGCGAACTGATCGAGCAGGCCTGGATCCCTCGCCTTGAGGCGTTTGCCCCCGAGATTATTTTCATCAGTGCTGGTTTTGATGCCCACCGTGACGACGACCTCGGCCAACTCGGCCTGGTGGAGCAGGATTACGCCTGGATCACGCAACGCATCAAAGACGTGGCCCGACGCCATGCCAAGG
>JBIKZP010000172.1:0-5458 GCA_044354655.1 Rhodoferax sp.
AAGGTCGGCCACCCGCTGGGCTGGTGGTACCGGGTGACCACGAGGTACCGGACGGCGCAATCTCCCGGGCAAAAATTTCCAGCGCCTGTTTGGACGGGTGGTTGACGGTCACGCGCACCATCACCTCACGCGACTTCGAGGTGCGGGCCTGCGCGCCGTAGAGCGTCTCGGCCCCCAACAAATCAATTGAAGCCGCCGTGAAATCACTCAGACCATTGGCCAGCAAAATCGAGCGCGTACGCGCCAAAATAGCCTCGCCGGTGCGGCGCGCCTTGGCCGCTGCGTCCATGCCAATGATGACCAACATACCGGCACATCGGTAGCCATCCATGGCGGTGGCGGACACCTTGTACTGGTTGGTGGGTGCTTGGCCACGCGCTCCGCTGACCAGCAGGTGTTGCGCATCAATTTGAACCATCTGCACATCACGAAAATTGCAGCTCACATCGGGCAGCAAATAGGCACCTGGGTCACCTATCTCGTAGAGCAGTTGCTCGGCAGCCGCAGCGCGCAACACGATGCCCCCAGTATCGGCTGGCTTGGTGAGCACAAATTGCCCGTCTTCATAGCATTCAACAATGGGATAACCGATGTTGGGCCAGTCGGGCACGCTTTCCCAGTCCGTATGCAGCCCTCCGGTGGCCTGGCAGCCACATTCAATGATGTGCCCTGCCAAGCTGCCCCCAGCGAGGCGGTCGTAGTCTGTGGCTGACCAGCCAAATTCATGCATCAAAGGCCCCAGCGTGACCGCACTGTCTACGCCCCGACCGGTGATCACAATGTCGGCGCCAGCGGCCAGCGCTCTGGCCACCGGCAAGGCGCCAAGGTAGGCATTGGCACTCAAAATTTTATCGGGTAAGGGCGCGTGCGTGAACATGTCGCGTGTGTCTGCTCTGCGCAGCATGGGCATGAGCGTAGCCACATCATCGCCCTCCACGATGGCGATGGTGGGCGACAAACCCATCGAATCCGCCAGTACACGCAGCGCTTGCGCACACCCATGTGGGTTGATACCCCCGGCATTGGCCACCACCTTGATACCACGGCGCATGACTTCGGGCAGCACCAACTTCATGGCGATATCGACAAAATCAGTGGCGTAGCCCATCTCGGGTTTACGCGCCCTGGCGGCGGCCAGCAAGGACATGGTGGTTTCAGCCAGGTAGTCAAACACCAGGTAGTCAATCTGACCTGAGTTCACCAGCTGCGGTGCGCCCAGCATGCTGTCACCCCAAAAGCCTGAGGCCCCACCAATTCGAACCACTTTGCGCACTACTTCGTCGTTGTTCACGGCTTACCCCTCATTTTGAGCAAGTCAGATTATCTTGCGGATCATGAGAAACCACAGCACGTGAATACCGCTTTGAGCGTGATGCTGCACAAGCTTCAAGTGAGCCGCGCGTTGGCACTTGGAGACCCACAGGACTGAAAAATTTAAACCAGGGGAATAGGGGGAATGGATTCAACAAAGCAAAACGCCAACTAAAAAGTTGGCGTTTACTGACAGCGTTGACCGCTGACTGTTTGGTTGCGCGAGTAGGATTTGAACCTACGACCTTTGGGTTATGAGCCCAACGAGCTACCAGGCTGCTCCATCGCGCGGTAAGAGGATTATTGTAACCTATTAAGCGGCTGTTGTGTCGCTAGCGGGGGTCTCAACAACATCAGGACGGTCAACTAATTCAACCAATGCCATAGGTGCGTTGTCGCCAACACGGAAACCCATTTTCAGGATGCGTGTGTAACCGCCTGGACGTGTTTTGAAACGTGGTCCGAGGTCGTTGAAAAGCTTCACGACACTGTCGCGATCACGCAGACGGTCAAACGCCAGACGGCGGTTGGCCACGGTGGCTTCTTTGGCCAAAGTGATCATGGGTTCGATGACGCGACGCAGTTCTTTGGCTTTAGGCAAAGTGGTCTTGATGACTTCGTGCTCGATGAGCGAATTCATCATATTGCGCAGCATCGCCAAACGATGCGAGGTGGTGCGATTAAGTTTACGTAGGCCGTGTCCGTGACGCATGGTGCATTTTCCTTAAGTTATTTAACAAGCAGCCGTATCAGGTACTGCCCGTGGCACTGAATCCCATCAAAGGGATTCTGAATATCAACGCTTTTCTAGAGCGGCTGGTGGCCAGCTTTCGAGCTTCATGCCCAAAGTCAGACCGCGGGAAGCCAGCACTTCCTTGATTTCATTGAGTGATTTACGACCCAGATTAGGCGTCTTGAGCAACTCGTTTTCAGTACGCTGAATCAGATCGCCAATGTAGTAAATATTTTCTGCTTTCAAGCAATTGGCAGAGCGAACCGTCAACTCCAATTCGTCCACGGGACGCAGGAGAATAGGATCGAACTGTGTGCTGCCGCGTTGGACGGGTGTATCAAATGCAGCCAATTCGCTGCCTTCAAGTTGCGCAAACACGGCCAACTGTTCCACCAGGATTTTGGCAGAAGCGCGCACTGCGTCTTCAGCCGAAATAGCACCGTTGGTTTCAATATCAACCACCAATTTGTCCAGGTCGGTACGTTGCTCAACACGCGCACTTTCGACGGTGTAGCTGACGCGCTTCACAGGGGAGAACGATGCATCAAGAACAATGCGGCCAATGGAGCGTGTAGGCTCATCGGCATGACGGCGCATGGAGCCAGGCACATAGCCACGGCCTTTTTCAACCTTGATTTGCATATCAAGCTTGCCGCCTTGCGACAAATGCGCGATCACGTGGTCAGGGTTGATGATTTCCACATCATGCGGGGTCTGGATGTCGCTGGCTGTGACAACGCCTTCGCCGTCTTTACGCAGGCTCAAGGTCACTTCATCACGGTTGTGCAGTTTAAAGACCACGCCCTTGAGGTTCAACAAGATATTGACAACATCTTCTTGAACGCCATCAATAGACGAGTATTCGTGCAGTACGCCAGCTATCGTGACTTCTGTCGCAGCATAGCCAGACATAGAAGACAGCAAGACCCGACGCAGTGCGTTGCCGAGCGTGTGGCCATAGCCACGCTCAAACGGCTCAAGAGCTACTTTGGCGCGGTTCAGGCCAAGTTGCTCAACATTGATAGCTTTGGGTTTCAGCAGATTATTTTGCATTCAGACTTCCTCTCAATACCCCCGGTCCGTTACACCGGTAAGGCTGGTGAAGCACCTGAAGCGCAACAAGCTGCGCTTCAGGAACGATTTCTTAGGGCGAACCCCGTTGGCTGTTATTAACGTGAATACAACTCAACAATCAGTGATTCATTCACATCAGCTGCGAATTGATCACGATCAGGCACTGATTTAAAAGTGCCTTCAGCTTTTTCCATGTTGACTTCAACCCAAGCTGGCATGCCAACTTGTTGTGCCAACTGCAATGCTTCCACAATGCGGTTCTGCTTTTTGGACTTGTCGCGAACAGCCACAACATCACCGGTCTTCACCATGTAAGAAGGGATATTGACGCTCTTGCCATTCACAGTCATGGCTTTGTGAGACACCAACTGACGCGCTTCAGCACGTGTGGAGCCAAAACCCATGCGGTAAACCACATTGTCCAAGCGTGACTCCAACAGACCCAGCAAGTTGGCGCCTGTATTGCCTTTGCGGCGGTCAGCTTCTTCAAAGTAGCGACGGAACTGCTTCTCCAGCACGCCGTACATGCGTTTGACTTTTTGCTTTTCGCGCAATTGCAGACCGTAGTCAGAAGTACGGGTACCGGAGGTACGACCGTGCTGACCGGGCTTGGAATCGAATTTGGCCTTGTCACCGATAGAGCGGCGTGCGCTTTTCAGAAACAGGTCAGTGCCTTCACGGCGAGATAGTTTGGCCTTGGGGCCTAGGTAACGTGCCACTTGAACTTCCTTTTATGTCATCTGCCGCACAAAAATGCGGGAGCCACCTGCACAAGACAGGTGGCGGTGGGCTTGAAAAAAAACTTAGATGCGACGACGCTTCTGTGGGCGGCAACCATTGTGCGGCACAGGAGTCACGTCAGCGATCATGTTGATGCGAATGCCAAGGGCGGCCAAGGCGCGCACCGAGGATTCACGGCCAGGACCAGGACCCTTGATTTCAACGTCAAGATTCTTGATACCTTGCTCAATGGCTGCGCGGCCAGCCACTTCAGAAGCCACCTGGGCTGCAAAAGGAGTGGATTTACGCGAACCCTTGAAGCCCTGACCGCCAGATGATGCCCATGACAGTGCATTTCCTTGGCGATCAGTGATCGTGATGATGGTGTTGTTAAACGATGCATGCACGTGTGCAACACCGTCAGCAACGTTTTTGCGGACTTTTTTGCGAACACGTTGTGCCGCATTATTGGCGGGAGCTTTTGCCATGGTGGTCTTTCAATCCCTGTTATTTTTTCAGTGAAGCAGCAGCCTTGCGGGGGCCTTTGCGAGTACGTGCATTGGTGCGAGTACGCTGGCCACGCATGGGCAAGCCACGACGATGGCGAAACCCGCGATAGCAACCAATATCCATCAAACGCTTGATGTTCATTGTGGTTTCGCGACGCAGATCACCTTCGATGGTGAACTGTGCGATTTGGTCGCGAATTTTTTCAAGATCCGAGTCGGTCAAGTCTTTGACCTTCTTGGAATATGCAATGCCGCAAGCTTCGCAAATTTTGCGAGCGCGTGTACGACCGATCCCGAAGATGGCAGTCAAGCCAATTTCAGAATGCTTTTGCGGCGGAATATTGATGCCAGCGATACGTGCCATTTTCGTCCTCTAAAACTCTTGCAATTAACCCTGGCGCTGTTTGTGGCGTGGATCTGTACAGATCACACGCACAACGCCCTTGCGCCGAATTACCTTGCAGTTACGGCAAATTTTCTTGACCGAAGCCGAAACCTTCATTTCATTCTCCTAAAACTACAAGTCTGTTTAACCCCTGCGGCGCAGGAGTACAGTGATTTAAATTATTTCGCCCTGAAGACAATGCGCGCACGACTCAAATCGTACGGCGTCATTTCAACAGTCACCTTGTCACCTGGAAGAATGCGAATGTAGTGCATACGCATTTTTCCAGAAATATGCCCTAGTACAACGTGGCCATTTTCCAACTTCACGCGAAATGTCGCGTTTGGAAGGTTTTCAACCACCTCGCCCTGCATCTGAATAACGTCGTCTTTTGCCATATGTATCAACCGCCTTTATGAAGACTTGAAGTTAGCCTTCTTCAACAGCGATTCATATTGCTGCGACATCATGTAATTTTGTACTTGTGCCATGAAATCCATGGTCACCACCACAATAATCAACAGAGAAGTACCACCAAAGTAGAACGGAACGTTGTACTTCAGGATCAGGAATTCGGGCAACAAGCAAACCATGGTGATATAAATTGCACCAGCGAAAGTCAAGCGCAGCAAGATCTTGTCAATGTATTTAGCCGTTTGCTCACCTGGACGAATTCCAGGAATGAAAGCACCGCTTTTCTTAAGATTCTCGGCCGTCTCACGGCTG
>JBIKZP010000173.1:0-5449 GCA_044354655.1 Rhodoferax sp.
GTTCAAGGCATTGGCATTGATCTTCAGGCCGGCACGGGCCCACATCTGAGACAGCGCCTCGCACACAGCTGAATCACCCGGCAGGCGGTTGTTGGTGCAGAAGAAATCAAGCTCAAAGCCCTTCGGGTAACCCGCGTCGGCCAGCAACTTCTTGGCCTTGTTCACGTCATAAGGGCGCTCGGCCAGCTTGGTACTGCCACCGAAGAAGTTGGAGGGCATCAGCTGATTGGCCGGCTTACCCAGACCTTCCAGCACCACGCGCACCAGCGTCTTGCGGTCGATAGCGAGATCCATGGCTTCGCGCACCTTCGGGTCGCGCAGCGGGTTGGCAGCGATTTCCTTACCGTCCACCTTGGCGGGCTTAGGCAGCGTTTCCTTGACATTGGGGGTAATGTTCAGAATGTAGACCGTGTCGGCGATGAAGGTGTCGACCGACTTGTCCCTCTGCATCGAGGCGTAGTCGGTGGCGGGCACATAGTTCACCAAATCAACCTGACCGGACTTCAGCGCGGCCATACGGGCCGGATCGCTCGGAATTTCCTTGCGAATGACCTTCGCCCAGGGCTGCTTTTCGCCCCAGTAGCCATCAAAGCGATCCATAACCATGTCCCCCTTGGGCGACCATGACACGAACTTGTAGGGGCCGGTGCCAATGGCTGCCTTGCCGGAGTTGAACTGCTCGTTGCGGGCTTCCAAGCCGATCGACTTGGGCACCACGAACAGTCGAATGAAGTCGTTGGGCAGTGTGGGAGCGGCAGCCTTGGTGATCACATGCAGCGTGTACTTGTCGATGACCTTGGTTTCCTTGACCTGCTTGGTGTAGATGGTCATGCTCATCGGGCCAGTCACAACCGGAATGCGGTCGATTGAGAACTTCACGTCTTCAGCAGTCAAATCGGAGCCGTCATGGAACTTGACACCCTGGCGGATTTTGAATTCCCAAGTGGTTTCGTCGACCGATTTCCAGGACACCGCAACGCCGGGCTTGAGCGCGAGCTTGGCGTCAGCCATTACGATAGTGTCGAACACATGGCGCAGGGCTTCGGCCTGACCCCCGAGGGTAGACCAGTGCGGGTCCATCGAGTCCGGACCGGCGCGCACGCCGATAGTAAGGGTCTGTGCGGAAGCGGCACCTGCAAGCGCCGCACCAAGAAATAACGCTGCTGCCAGTTGGGCACCGTGTTTCATTACAAGTTTCATCAAACTCTCCATGTTGTTGCTGCTTAAGATGGGTACTGTTCCACAACTATATAACACTTTGACGATTCGTGACAGTTTTACTTGAAAAAAGAGGCCGTACAGTTATACTGTACTAGTTGATTATGACAAATAACCTAGATTCCCCTGCTGTCAGTCCACCCCCTTCGCACCCGGCCAAGGAGGTGGTCGAGACGCGGGCCGATGCGAACGTGCCTGCGGCCGAAGCCCGCCACATCCTGGCACAACTGGCGGGTTCGCTGGACCGTAGCTTGCCCGTGCCGCTGGGCACACAGCTGCGTGGCCTGATCGAGTTCGGCATCGCGCTGGGTGAGTTGCCTGCGGGCCAGCGCCTACCCTCGGTGCGGGAATTGGCCGAGCACGTCGGAATTGCCCCCATGACGGTGTCCAACGTGTACCGCGAGTTACGCCTGTCCGGCCTGATAGAGACCCGCCAGGGCGCCGGCACTTTTGTGGGGGACGGTCATCAAAGCGACGGTCTGCGGTCCTCTGCCATTCGAAAGTTGCAGCGGCGCATCGACCAGTTTTTGGCAGAAGTTCAGGATTTGGGGCTGGCACCGTCGCTGGTGGCTTCGCTGGTGAATGCGCGAGCCTCCCGTAGCCGCCCACCCGTTCAAGGGCTGCGGGTCCTGATGGTCGGCAACTTCCTGGACACCACCGAAAAATACGTCGAGCGCATCCGGGGGCATCTGCAGCCTGGCGACACCATCAGCGCCACCACCATGGACGCCTTCAGGAACGTGGCAGCGCAGCCGTTTCAGCATGACATCTGTGTCACGCTGGCGCACCGCCGGGGCGAGCTGGAAAAACTGCTGCCCCCTGGTGTGCCAGTGGTCGGCCTGAGCTTTATCCCCGCCGAAGAAACCCGTGCCCTGCTGGCCGCGATCGACCCCATGGCTCGGGTGGGCATTGTGTCGGTATTCCCGGAGTTCATGGTGCTGATGAAACAGGGCGTGGCGCGTTTCACGCCGCATGTTTCGAGTGCCAATGTTCGCTTGGTCACGGCGCCTGATATGGAGGCCTTCCTGCACGGTATTGACGTGCTGATCTACGCCAGCGGGGCCGGCGAGGTGTTGCGATACCTTCCGTCCGACCGCACAGCCATCGAGTTTCAGTACGTTCCGGACCCCCACGCCATCCAGGAAACCCTGATACCCGCCATCGAGCGCCTGCGCAGCCAGGGCGCTACAACCCCACCAACGAGTAAGGAAGACACCCCGTGAAAATCAGTGATATGAATTGGCTCCAGGTCGAGCATTACCTAGCCACAGACGACCGGGCAGTGGTGCCCCTGGGCAGCACCGAACAGCACGCCTACCTGAGCCTGTCGGTCGACAGCATCCTGAGCGAGCGTGTCGCGGTTGATGCGGCAGAGCCGCTCGGCGTGCCCGTTTTCCCCGCGCTGGCTTACGGCATCACGCCCTATTTCATGGCCTATCCCGGCACCGTGTCGCTCAAGACCGAAACCTACCAGGCCTTGCTGACTGACCTGCTAGACAGCCTGTATGCGACCGGGTTCCGGCGCATCCTGTTGGTCAACGGCCATGGTGGAAACGCACCGGGCCTGATTGCGGTGAAACAGTGGCTCGAGAAACACCCAGACAGCCGGGTGCGCCTGCACAACTGGTGGAATGCTCCGCGCACCCTGGCTACGGTGAAGGGGATCGATAGCGATGCCTCACACGCCTCCTGGATGGAAAACTTCCGCTGGACCCGCTTGGCCGGCGTCACACAGCCCACCGAGGCCAAGCCCATGGTCGACGTGTCGCGCCTTCGCTCAGTGGGCCCCAAGGAGGTCCGCACGATGATTGGCGACGGCAATTTCGGCGGCCGTTACGAACGTCCGGACAGCGACATGGAGGCCGTCTGGTCCGTGGCGGTCGAAGAGACCCGCACCTTGATCGAGACTTGGTGAACGGGGCTGCATGATGACCAACGAAAACACCATCCTGATCTGGGGCGCCGGAGCAATCGGCGGCACCCTGGGTGCCTATTTCGCGCGAGCGGGTGAAGACGTGCTGCTGGTCGACATCGTTCAGGCGCATGTCGAGGCAGTCAACCGCGATGGCATGGCGATCGAAGGGCCGGTGGAGACCTTCACACAAAAGCTGCGCGCGGTGCTGCCGCAAGACGTCAAGGGCCAATACCAGCGCATCATCCTGGCCGTCAAGGCGCACCACACGCAAGACGCCGTGCGCGCACTCAAACCCCACCTGGCAGAAGGCGGCTCGGTGCTGTCGGCACAGAACGGTCTGAACGAACTGGTCATAGCCCAGGAGATCGGGCGCGAGCGTACGGTGGGCTGCTTTGTGAACTTTGGGGCCGACTGGCTGGAGCCCGGACGCATCCTATTCGGCAACCGCGCCGTCGTAGCGGTGGGCGAACTCGACGGCAGCCTTTCGGCGCGCGCACAGGACTACCTGCGCCTACTCCAGATCTTCGACCCTGGGGCGGTGATCACGCCCAACATTTGGGGCTACCTCTGGGGCAAGCTCGGGTATGGCGCGATCCTATTTGCCACTGCGCTCACCCATGAGTCGATGTCCGACAACCTGGGTTCAAAGCGGCATTTCGAAGTGTTTCGCGGGCTCGGGCGTGAGGTCATGGCCGTGGCGCGGGCGCGCGGTGCGCAGCCGCTGGGCTTCAACGGGTTCGACCCTGCCGCCTTCATGCCTGAAGCCGACGAAGCCGCGGCGCGGCGCTCAGTGGCCGACATGGAGGAATTCAACCGGCACACCGCCAAGACTCACTCCGGCATCTGGCGTGATCTGGCCGTGCGCAAGCGCAAGACAGAGGTGGACGCGCAGATCGCCATCATTGCGCCGCTGGGCCGCGAAGTCGGCGTGCCCACTCCGCTGCTCGAGAAGTTGGTGGAACTGATTCACGATATCGAAGAAGGCCGCCGCGCTCAATCTTGGGACACGCTTGACGCGTTGCTATCGGCATGAAACTCGAACTTTCCGGCCGCCGCGCCATCGTCACCGGCGCAGCCCAGGGCATCGGGCGCAGCATCGTGCAGGCACTGTCGGACGAGGGGGTCCAGGTGGCGGCCTTCGACATCGACGCCGAGGGTCTGAGCGAAGCCACCAAGGCGGGCGCCGTGCTCACGCACACTGTCAATCTGTCTGATCGCAAGGCTGTACAGGCCGCAGTGCAGCACGTGGCCCACACGCTGGGCGGCATCGACATTCTGGTCAATTGCGCTGGTGGCGTGCGCGGGCAGGTAGGCCGTCCACTGGAGGAGGTTGGCGAACAGGACTGGATGGTGCTGTTCGAGGCCAATGTGCACAGCGCGTTCTGGTGTTCCCAGTCGGTAGCGCCACACATGAAACGTGGCGGTTTCGGTCGTATCGTCAATATCGCCTCGGGCGCCGGCCTGCGGCCCAGCCTGACCGGGATCCAGGCCTACACCACGTCCAAACATGCGCTGGTGGGACTCACCCGCCAGCTCGGCCTGGAGCTTGGGCCCAGCGGCATCACCGTCAACAGCGTGGCGCCCGGCTTCGTGTTGTCTAACCCGGCGACGCAGCGCCAGTGGGAGAGTTACGGCAGCGAGGGCCAGCAACGGCTGATCGAGAGCATCCACACCCGCCGGCTGGGGCGACCGCAAGATATCGCTGATGCGGTGGTATTCCTGGCCTCCGGCGCTGCGAGCTGGATTTCCGGGCAAATACTGTCGGTCGACGGCGGGCGCTCCTGAATAGGTGCTGCCGGTTCATTCACGCCAACTTATCCGTCCATGCAGAACCCAGCCACCCCCACCGAAAAAACCGCACCCCCATGGACCTGGGACGAAGCCCAATGGCGCGGACGTGTTAACCAGGTGCGCGCCGGCCGCCCACTCAAACCGGCCCAGTGGAAAAACGGCGCGCGCTGCGCCGTCGCCTTGTCCTTCGACTCCGACCATGAGACCAACGAGTTGCGCGATGGCGGCCAATCCATCGGTCGCATGTCGCAGGGCCAGTACGGCAACCGGCAGGGCGTGCCGCGCATCCTGCGAGCGCTGGCCCAGCACAATGCGCCGGCTACTTTCTTTGTGCCGGCGGTCGCGGCATTGCTGTACCCGGACGAGCAGCGCCAGGTGGTGGCACAGGGCCACGAGATCGGCATCCACGGCTGGATCCACGAGCTCAACAGCCTGCTGCCCTACGAGACCGAACGCGACCTGATGTTCCGTGCCGCCGACACGCTGGAGACCATCACCGGCGTGCGTCCAGTTGGCATGCGTACA
>JBIKZP010000174.1:0-5413 GCA_044354655.1 Rhodoferax sp.
AAAACAGCTTGATCAGCAGGTCTTGCCCGGACTGCACCAAGGCGCCGCCCAGTGCCAGCAAGCCCATGGACAACAAAGGCTGGAAGCCGCCTTTCATGTCGGCCATGCGCCTGCGCACCTCGTACACACGCTCCACGGGATGGTCCAAGCCCAAGGGCAGCAACACGGGCGCCAGACCAAACTTATTGCCCAACTGGTGCAGGTCTTGCGCGCTGCGCAAGTTCACCGGCACCATGGCGCGTATCTCCTGCCCCGCCACACTGTCCCCCAGGTCACGCAAATAGGCGCCCAGGGCGCCGGTGACACAACTCAACAGCACGTCGTTGACCGAGCAGTGCAAACCTTGCGCCACCGCCTGCACCTCGCGCAGCGGCAGCGGCGCGCACCAGGCCACGCGCTTGCGCCCGGCCAGCGTCCCTTTGAGCCGCGTGGACGAGTCGTTGAACATAAAGGCCAAGGCGGCCGCATCCCGCACACCCTGCGCCGCTTGCCGCGCAAGCGCCGCGCCACCTTCTAGGCCTTGTTGCACGCTATTTTTCAACCCGGGTTGCAGACTTTGCAGTGGTTGGCGCAGCCCGTGCAGGGCGTTGACGGCCAGGTCACCCGCGGTCTCCAGCGCACCCACCACGTTGCGGGTCAGGGGTTGCAGCAAGGCATTGAGGTTGGGGGTGGGCATGGTTTGCTGGCGCCGCGGGCCGCGCCGTGCAGCCAGCGCCATGCCATCGTCGGTCAGTGAATGCGTGACCTCCATCAGCGCCATGCCGTCGGCCACGCAGTGGTGAATGCGCACCAGCAGCGCCGAGCCACGCTGTGCCTGAGCTGAGGGGTGAACAGACACTTTCGGCCCTATCTGCTCCACCCAATGGAACTGCCACAAGGGGTGCTTCAGGTCCAGGGGCTGCATGGCCAGTTCGCCCAAACGGTCTTGCAAGGCCTGCTGCGCGTCCTGCCCCGGCGCCAGGGGCAAGGTTTCCGGCACCACGTGGCGCTTGATGTCAAAGTTGGGGTCCAGCGTCCAGGTGTAGCCGGTGGCGTCATGCCGCACGCGCTGCATAAAGCGCGGGTACTGCCGCATGCAGGCCGTGACACGCCGGCACACGTCCGCGTAATGCACCCGGGGCTGAACCATCCAGATGCCCACAATCAGCATCAAGTTGCTGGCGCTGTCCATGCGCAACCAGGCGGTGTCCACCCAGCTCATGGGCTCGTCGGGCGGCATCACGTCCAACAAATCATCGTCGCGCAGGGCGTTTGACACGCGAGGGTCCATGGCGTCTCCCGGGGGTGGCAGTTTTTCGAAGCAGTTGGCTTGCAGCGCCAACTTTTTGGGGGTCTGCTTATTTTGTGATGCCAAGGGCCACGGGCGCCATGACTAAGCGCTTAAGATAGCCAGCAAATTCGTCAGAACTGTGGCTTATTGCCCTTATCCAGAGAAAACCATGTCAGACCTGAAATCTCAATTCGAAGCCGCCGTAGCCGCCTCCAAAAACCTCAGCGAGCGGCCCGACAATGTCACGCTCTTGAAAATTTACGCGCTGTACAAACAAGGCAGCACAGGCAACAACCCAGACCCTCGCCCCGGCTTCAGCGACATCGTTGGCCGCGCCAAATGGGACGCCTGGAACACCCTCAAAGACACTGCCCCCGAAGCGGCCATGCAGCAGTACATCGACCTGATTGAGTCGCTGAGCTGAAATCCTGGTTGGCCGCGCTTCACGCCCCCGGCGTCAGCAGCTCATCGAGGTTTTTGACAATCTCGCGCTCAATCTTGTCCTTGAACGCGCCCAGCAAAAAACCGAGTTGCGCGTTCAACTCAAAACAGTCGGCGTCCACGCGCAAGCTGCCTTTGACACCGGCCCGGGCGAACTGCAACAAGTCGGCGGCCTCGCTGTGCTCAAACTGGCAGTCCATGCCAAATTCGTCACGCGCCTGATCGGCCCATTGCAGGGCGATGGCGCGGGCCTCGGGCAAGCTCAGGGTGTGCCGGCGCAAGATATGAATGTCAGCCACGGTCAGCTCCCTTTTTTTGCATGGTTCAAAGTATTTAACAGTTGGCGGCGCTCAAGCGGCGGCTTCTGGGCCAGTGCTTGCACGGCCTGGAAAAAACGGGGCCAGTCTTGGCCTTCGCGGGCAAACAGGGCTTCAAAGCCCGGCACCCATTCGTCATACGCAGCTTGTGCGCCAAAGGCCGCGTTGTTGGCTTGCGCCACCCATTCGTCATAGCCGCTATGCCCACCCCATTGGGCTTTGAGACGCAGGTAATCGGTGCGAAATTCTTCCATCGCCAAGGCCTTCAAAGCCAGCAAGTCGGGCTTGGCCGGGGACTCACTCGGTGGCTGCTGGTAGATGGCCGCCAGCCGGGTGCGCGTGGCCAAACACAGGGCCCGAAACTGCTGGCGCCGGCGCTCGCGCCCCTCAAAGGCCCGTTGGGCTTCAGGCGAAGCCTGTGTACTCAGCCAGCGCCGCGCCCCCAGTTGCTCCACCGCGGTGGCAAAGGATTCATTGAACATGGTGTCGTCAGGCACGTAAAGCTGCTGGTGCGCCAGTTCATGAAATAGTAGCCCGGCCAACTCGCCCTCGGGGTAGTTGATGAAGGTGTTGAGCAAGGGGTCACCCCCCGCCCAGTTCAACCAGCCCAGGGTGGAGTACGCCGGCACGCCATACACACGCACCTCCAGCCCCTGCGCTTGTAACGCTTGCGCCTGGGCGCGGGCCTGCGCCTCGTCAAAATAACCCCGGTAGCCGATGCAGCCAGTTACCACAAAGCACCAGGTTTTGAGTGTCAGCGACAAGGGCGGCGCCGCCACCACATTCCAGACCACGGCGCGGCGGTTCAGGTCGGCATAGCGCTGGTAACTGCGGTTGTCGGGCAAGGCCAATTCGGTCACGGCAAACTGACGCATGCGTTGGGTCAGTTGTAAGCGGTTTTTCAGAGCCGAAGAAGCGCTGTCGTCAGCCAGCCACTGCGCCACCGGCCGTGCAGCCTGCATCAACGCCAAATGCCCGCCCGCCGCTTGCAGGGCGTAAGCAGCGTCGTCGCGCAGCGAGGCGCAAGCCGTCAAAAGCAGCGAAAGCGCCAGCGCACACAGTGAAGGGAAAAGTCGCATGGGCTGCAGTTTAAGACCAGCCACCGGCGGCCCTCTTTGCGACGCGTCACCTGGGGACTCCCATCCCATCACATCCCGTCACATCCCGTCCCGGCGTGCCCTCAGTCGGGCAGCATGGCGGTGACTTCGATTTCTACTTTGGCACGCGCCTCCAACAGGCCGGCGACCTGGACGCAGCTCATGGCGGGGAAGTTGCGGCCAATGATTTCGCGGTAGACGGCGCCGAGTTCTTTCAGGCGGGCGTTGTACTCGTGGCGGTCCAGGATGTACCAGGTCATGCGCACCATGTGCTCGGGGCCGGCACCGGCTTCATGCAGCACGGCCACGATGTTGCGCAGGGTTTGTGCGGTCTGGGCAATGAAGTCGTCGGTCTCAAACTGTTGCTGCGCGTTCCAGCCAATCTGGCCGCCCACAAAGATGGACGTGCCACGGGCAGCGATGCCGTTGGCATAGCCTTTGGCGGGTGCCCAGCCGGGCGGTTGCAGTGTTTTCATAGCGTGTTATCCGGATGAACGATTAGTTTTTGAGCTTGAAGCGTTGCAGCTTGCCGGTCTCGGTGCGCGGGAGTTTGTCGAGAAATTCGACCACGCGCGGGTACTTGTAGGGCGCAATGCTGGCTTTGACAAAGTCTTGCAGGGTCTTGACCATGGCGGCGTCACCCGCAAAGCCGGGCTTGAGTACGCAGAAGGCTTTGACGATCATGCCGCGCTCCTCATCGCTTTGGCCAATGACGCCGCACTCGGCCACCGCCGGGTGTTTGAGCAGCGCGTCTTCGACCTCAGGCGCACCCACGTTGTAGCCGGCGGTGATGATCATGTCGTCCGCGCGCGACTGGTAAAAGTAGTAGCCGTCGGCGTCTTGCGTGAAGGCGTCGCCGGGGTAGTTCCAGCCGTGCTTGACGTAATTTTTTTGGCGCTCGTCGCCCATGTAGCGGCAGCCGGTGGGGCCTTTGACCGCCAGGCGGCCCACGGTGCCACGCGGCACCTCTACGCCGGCCTCGTCCACCACTTTGGCTTGGTAGCCGGGCACCACCGTGCCAATGGCGCCGCGGCGCACCTGGGCGGGGCTGGCAGAGATGAAGATATGGAACATTTCAGTGGCGCCAATGCCGTCCACCATTTCCAGCCCAGTGGCGCTTTTCCAGAGCTGGCGGGTCGCGTCCGGCAGGCCTTCACCCGCGCTCACGCACAGGCGCAACTTCGCTGCGTGGCCGCGCTTGGCGGTTTCTTCTTCCATGAAGGGGGCCATCTGGCGGTAAAAGGTGGGCGCGGTGTAGCAAATGGTGGCGCCGGTGTCGTGAATGAGCTGCGCCATGGCCTGTGGGGTGTAGCCGATGTCGGGGAAGTAAATGCAGGCGCCGGCCCACATGGGAAAAATCAGCAGGCCTCCCAGGCCAAAAGTGAAGGCCAGGGGGGGCGAGCCCATCACCAGGTCGTCGGGCGTGGCTTGCAGCATATGGCGCGGCCAGGTCTCGCAGGCGGCCAGCACGTCCAGGTGGGTGTGTACCGCTGCTTTGGGTTTGCCGGTGGTGCCGGAGGTGAAGGCCATCAGGGCGATGTCGCTGCTGGCGGTGGCACAGGCCTGAAAGTGGCCGTCTTTTTGCGCCGCGCGGGCCTCCAGCGAGTCCGACTCATTTGACTCGTTAGGCGGGTTGAAAGACACCAGGGTGTGCAGCACCGGGTGTTGTTGCTGCGCCAGCACCAGCTCGTCAAGCAGCTTGGCATCACACAGCGCAACGCTGGGTTGCGCAGTGGCAATGATCTCGCCCAGCTCTTTGGCGCGCAACAGCGGCATGGTAGCCACGGCCACCAGCCCGGCCTTGACCACGGCCAGCCAAGCCAGCGCCATGCCAATGGAATTGCCACCCCGCAGCAGCACGCGGTTGCCAGGCACCAAGTTCAGATCTTCGGTCAGCACCTGCGCGATACGGTCTACCTGCGCCTTCACCTGCGCATAGCTCAGCGTGCGCTGGGGTGAGCGCAGCATGGGCCGGTTGGCCCAGCTTTTGTCGGCCGCTTTGTCCAGCAGTTCTTGCACCAGGTTGAGTTGCGGTCGCTGGTGCAGGGTGCGCAGCTCGGGCAGGTCAAACAGCAGCTCGGGCCACTGCTCGGCGGGGGGCAAGCGGTCGTGAACGAAACGGTCGGTTTGGGCAGAGTTCATGATTTAAGGACTGATTTGCCAATGATGAGTTGTTGCACTTCGGTCGCGCCTTCGTAGATGCGCAGCGAGCGGATGTCGCGGTACAGGCTTTCTACCTTGGTGCCTACCTTGACGCCCATACCACCGTGCATTTGCAGTGCCATATC
>JBIKZP010000175.1:0-5404 GCA_044354655.1 Rhodoferax sp.
TTGAATTGAAATTAATTAAGCCCCAATAAAGATTTGAGACCACCAGCCTCACCCTGAGAGAATTTCATGACTACATCAGACCCTACTTCAACGCCCAAAGCAGCGTCACCGGTCAGTGGCGCAGCCGCCGCAGAAGACGCCGAACACAACGCCAGTTCAAGCGAGCGCAAAGAACCGGTTTTCGCAGCGGACGCTAATGATGGCCTGCACGGTGCACTAGGCCCTGGGGATAGCAGCGATGCTGAACTTGCAGCTACGCAAGCGCAGATCGCCAAGGAGCTTGAAGAGCAAGAATTGAATAACATGAAAACGACGCTGCTGGACTCTGCAGAGCTGGCCACCCGCGCCGCTTCGCTAGCAGCCACCGCTGGCGGCGAAATGCATAAAGCCAGCGACAACCTGCTCTCCACGTTTTCGTCCTTGAAGAAGCAATCCGTCATCTTCCTGATCATCATGGGCAGCATGTTGCTGCTCACCAGCATTTTGTTTACCGTCATGTCCTTCCGGCTGCAAGGCCGGGTGAGCCAGTTGGACAGCATGATTTTGGCCGTTGGTAAACGCGTGGTCAGCATGGATGCATCTCTTGAGATGGTCAATTCAGCCAGTGAGACGATTGGCGAAGTCAAGGTCAAGCAGGATGCCATCAATGATGCCCAAGCCAGGCTCGAAAAGAACCTGGAAGAGATCATGAAATCATCCATGAGCGCCCCGGAGCAAGCCGCCAAGCAAGTTGACGCCAAAAACCAGGAAATGGTCAAACTCATTCAGGGCTTGGACACCAAACTGCAAGCGCAGGCTGCGGGGGTGAAGTCGCTTTCATCGCAAATTCAGCAACTGAAAGGCTCAAACCAAAATGCCGTCGGTTTGAAGAAAGAAGTGGAATCTCTGGTTCGCTTGCAAAAAGAACGCCAGATGCAACAAGAAGCCGCTGCCAAAGCGCCCCCACCTGCTTCACCTGCACCGGCACCTGTCGCAGCGCCTGTCAAACCCCGTGAAAAACTGGTTCAATACCCCCGAGTGAGTTCTTCCAGCCCAGCGGCAGACAAGCCTTGAACGAGAGCTTGGCCTGGATGCAGGCCAGCGTAAGCGTTTAGAAGAGGGGTGGGCTTAGGCTGCGGGCTGAGCCTGAACTTCAAAGATCACTTGAAGTGCATTTAAAGATCAAATTTATTGATCTTTTCAATCAGCGTGGTGCGCTGAAGGTTAAGAATACGGGCAGTTTGTGACACATTGCCATCGGTTCTGCTCAGCGCCTGAACAATCAGATCACGCTCAATATCAGACAGCAGTTTTTTCAAGGACAACCCTTCCACTGGCAACTTGGGCATGCCTTGGGCCAGAGAAATGATGTGTTCAATTTCTGCATCTACCGGGTGCGAGAAGTCAAATTGCTCCTGCAACATGCTGGCTTCGGTGGCATCTTGCGAAGGAAAGTGCTCTTTGACCTCGCCCGTGCATAACTCAGACTGCAAGACCGCCAGCCCCTTGGGCATCAAACTGGCCGGCACCGAATGCAGTTCCAGCCGCTGGCCAGAAAAAAGCGTGCTGAAGCGGTCAACCAAATTGGACAACTCACGCACATTGCCAGGCCACTTGTAGGCCTGCAGGGCCTGTAGAAAGTCTGAAGCGAAAGAAATAGGGTTTTTGCCTGCGGCGACACACTGGAGGGCAAAGTGCTCGAGCAATAAAGGTACATCACTGGCCCGCTCCCTCAGGGCGGGTGTTTTGAGTGGCAAAACGTTCAGGCGGTAGTACAAATCTTCCCGAAAACGTCCTGCAGAAATTTCTTCATCCAGGTCCCGGTGCGTTGCCGCAATCACGCGGACATCTACCTCCACGGGGCGCAAACCACCCACGGGGTCGATAGAGCGCTCTTGCAACACACGCAGCAGTTTGACCTGCATGTCGAGTGACATATCGCCAATTTCATCGAGAAAAATGGTTCCGCCGTGGGCTAATTCGAAGCGCCCGATTCGGTCTGTAATAGCACCGGTAAAAGCCCCCTTGCGGTGGCCAAACAGTTCACTTTCAAGCAATTCGCGGGGAATGGCCGCGCAATTGATGGGCACGAAATTACCACCGGCCCGGGGAGATTTTTCATGCAGTGAGCGCGCCACCACTTCTTTGCCGGTCCCGCTTTCCCCAGTAATAAGCACTGTGGAATTGGAGATGGCAACCAGGGAAATGATGCTGCGTATGGCTAAAGCAGCTTCACTGTCACCCAGAAAAGTGGCGAGGACGCGGGGTTGGGCCATATTTAGGGGCTTACCACACTGTGTTGGACGTGGCATTTCACGTAACAGCGGTAGCGAGTCAGCACTTTTGCTGTCTTTTCAAGCAAGAAAGCCACTGACAACTGACGTTGAACAACATATCGCATGCTGAAGGCATTTTGGAACGTTATTTTCATTGCTTCTATCCTAATAGAGGATGTCGTAAAACCGACGATTTTAGTTGCAGAAAAACAACTTGCAAGCTGATATTACTTTTTCGTCAAGCGCCAAGTAAGCGCCGCATGGGTTGCAGGCCTCTCTTTCGCCCGAATTGTTTAGCCCTGCCCCGGCCTAAAAAGCCCCGCTAAAGAAAGGCCAGCTCGAACCGATTCATGTGTTGTCAAACAAATTATTACCCGCAGACCACCCACCATGATGAATCCACTTCGTACAGTTTCCTTGAGCTTGTGCATTCTCGTCCTGAGCGGATGCCAGACTTCCGGCTTGCTCCGTCCGGTCGCTGAACCTGCGCCGCAGACCATTCAACTGCCATCGCCTCTGGTAGAAAAGCGAGAAACACTGACCGCCACGGGCTATGCGGTCATCAGCATACAAGGCAGCAAGAATCAGCCGCAGCAGCGCTTGCTGGCCATCCGAGCTTCCAAGCTCGATGCTTACCGCTCCCTCACTGAGCAGGTGTACGGCCTGAACCTGGACGCCAACACCACGGTGGCTGACATGACTGTTCAAAACGACACCTTCCGCACCCGGGTTGAGGGGGTCATTTATGGCGCCACGCTGGTCAGCATCACCCCCGCAGGCGACGACACCTACGAAACCACCCTTTCTCTGGACAAGGCCGTGGTGCATGATTTGCGAATGCTCTACCTTGGCCAGTTTGCGGTCAAGTCTCGCTGAGCACCTCCATTCGCCTCGAGAATGGCATGAACGTCTTGAACCCACCCCGCGCCCTTTGGCTGGCCCTATCGAGTCTGGGCTTGCTGACTTCGGCCGGGGCACAAGTAACGGCCATGTCACCCCAGGAAAAGCTAGAGGCAGTGCGCCAGGCGCTAGTAAGCGCAGCCATGGAGGCGCCCACTCAGGTTCAATCGACGTCCTGGATAGATGCACAGGGCGTTCTGCGTGAGAGCAGCAGTTTTAAATCGGGGATGACCGTTCGCGGGGTGCGTGTAATGGCTTACAGCCAGGATGCACAAGGCAAACCCAAGGCAGAGGTACGTTGGCAAACCGACGAGTCAAGCCTGCGTCCTAGGACGCAAAAATCTGCTGCTGCCCCCATGGCGGCAAATAAAGAGCCCACGGCAGCCTGTACACAAGACCGCCACAACGGCCGCTTGCAACACCTAGTGGGTGTGCAGGTGAGCAGCCCGGGCAGTTGGACCGCCGACACGCTCCCCATGATGCTCGATTTAAAAGAGCACGCGCAACAGCAACTAGAGCAGACCGCCAGCAAATCTGCTAATTGGCGCATGCTGCCCGTTGATGAGAGCCCAGGCAGCAGCTACGAGAAGGCACTGCTGGGCATACCGCAGATGAACCTGCCACTGCGGGCAACCTTCACCTTGTCCAAGGCCATTCCTGCGCCACGCGACCCCAGAACCCTGGTCATTCCTGGCACACAGCTGGAATGGACGCCCAGTTTTGGCTACAACAAACCGGCTCCCATGCTGCTGCAAATGGATGTTTCAGTGAGCACACGCGGGCAAAGCAAACCCTTGTTCCAGGAACGGGCCTTCATCAATTTGCAGCCCGAAACCCGCCAATGGGCGCCGACCCAGGCCGATCAAGCCAGTCTCAATCTGGTGAAGCGGCAAATCGACACCTGGGCCACCAGCCTGAACCAGCAGCTGGGTTGCCTGCCCGTACTGCCTGAAGTCATCAAGGCAGACAGCCAGGAAATCCGTATCAATGCGGGCACCCTGGCTGGCGTCCAAGTGGGTGACGAATGGCTTTTGGCTGATGGCAAGACCTTCCCGAAAACCCTGCTTGAGCCAAACAGTACCCAGCAGACCGCCTTGGCCACCGTGCGTGAAGTAAAAGACCACTACGCTTTATTGACGCTCTCCGCCGGGAACCGTTCCTCCGTACGTCCCAACTGGCGTGCCTGGCCAGCCAATATTCACTAGACCCCTTTTGGACAGCGATTGAAGGACTCCCACAACATGAAGTTTTTGCCCTGTGCTGTTGCACACCCCCAAAGCGCATGTCGCCTGATCTCTCTCGCCCTGGCTTTGACACTGGCACCTGCTGCCTGGGTGCAGGCGGCGGGAGCCCCTGCCCCTGCCAAGACGCCTACCCACGCATCAGATACCGCTGGCAGTTACACCCCCAAGCCCAAAGAAACGCTGGACCAGGTGATTCAAAAAACCATGGCCGCCAGCCCACTCAAAATAGAGTTGCTGCGGCAGGCCTTCATCAAGCACAACCCCCAAGCCTTTATGGCGGGCAGCAAGAGCAAATTTAAAAAAGGGGTCTCATTGAAGATTCCTGACCACGACCTGCTGCTCCAGGAAACTATAAAAGTCCACGAAAAAACCACCGATTTGCAACCAGTACAGGCTGACAGCACGTCCGGCTCTCGCGAAGAACGCCGGCAGTGGGTTAGGTACCCTTGATTACCCCACTGGATGCGGCCCTGACGGCGGGCCGATCCAACCAGATTTTTATTGACGGAAGAATCCCGATCATTGAGGCGACGACCGCCAAAGAGCTGGGTTTGCGCGATGGCCAGGTCATCCAGGCTTTGGTTCAAACCCGCGGCGAGTCCCTGGGCCTGCTGTTGCGTGGGCGCCTGATAGAAGCGCCTGACAACCAGCAATGGACGTCGGGCCAAACCATGTCTTTTCGGGTGCAGATCAACGCCAATGGCGTGTGGACCCTGCAACCCTTGGCCCAGCCCAGCGCAGGCACGCCAACCCAAGCAGTCCCTGCGCCTGTGGTGGCACAACCGGTCATCTCACGCGCCGGTAATCTCCTGTTTCGCCCCCACGACATGCAGGACATGACGCAACTGTTTCGGCCCGGGGTGCTGGACGGCGCCCTGCGCAATGTGCAGCGTCCAGATTTGCAACAGCTGTGGCATTCACTGCAGCTCTCCATGGCCAACCTGACGCCCCAAGCCATCAGCCAGGCCTTGGCAGGCGCCATCGGCTCGGAGGTCTGGCTGGCAC
>JBIKZP010000176.1:0-5386 GCA_044354655.1 Rhodoferax sp.
GGTGCCGTAGTGCAGCAAGTACGGCGCCACGATCTCGCTGTGCAGCGTGTAGCCAATGCCACTGAAGCCCGCGCGGCTGAGTTCTTCCATCTGGACGACTGAATACAGTTTGTCGGCACCTGAACCCCCAAACGCCTCGGGCATGGTCATGCACAAAAATCCGTTCTCGCCAGCCTTGTTCCACACGGCCCGGTCCACATAACCCTGCTCTTCCCAATCGGCATGGAAAGGGGCAATTTCTTTGTCCATGAAACGACGAAAACTGTCGCGAAATGCTTCGTGATCAGGGGAAAAGAGGGTTCTTGGGATCATGGTGGTGCCTGGTATGGAGATTCCCACAAATTATACAAAGCGTTTGCTTTGTATAAAGAACAGAAGGCAAATCCGCGTTTTGGTGCCGGCGCTTTATGAAGGCCGGCTCTCTATCACGGTGCCCGAAGCGAGCAATTCGTCGATACGGGCCATCACCAGCAGGCCGGTGACGGAGTAGGGGTCAAAGCTCGGCCACTCAATTTTGGTTGCGGGGTCAAGCTCAGACAAACTGACATGCGCCATGGACCACTTTGCATAACGCCTTTTGGCAATGCTTTCGCAGTGGAGCATCTCCACATTGGTGTGCCGCTGATCCGCATAAATGCGGGAATAAAGCGCGGTCACGGTTCTGCGATCACCTTCGAGCGCCTGCAAAAACACCCCTTGGCCCTGGCACAGCATGCCGGTGATGTCATTGGCCTGATTCCAGGCCTGCGCCTTCTGCAGGATGGCATTGGTCATGGTGCTGGTCTGAGGACCCACCGCAGTGCTGACGTAAATGACGCGGATAAGCATTTTTGACAAACCCTTTATTTGATTTGATCATGATAGCCAATAGCCGATTCAGGGCCTGGCAGTCACCGCAACGGGCCTACCGGCAAGCGGGCTGTTGTGCTGGCAGCACGGCACAGCAAACAGCCACCGGCACGTCAGACATTCGTGCCGAGTGCCCTGTCGACAGCACTCCGCTTGAGCGAGACGGTGCAAACAATTGCCCAAAAATTAACAATTATTGCGCGTCTATCGGCTTGTCTTTGGACCCGTGCCTGGCACTGCCGCTGCTCAGTCAATCAACTGGCCACCCTCATGAAAAGGGTACGGTCCATCGTAGTGTCCGCTGGGCACGGTGTGGCTGACCAATCGGCCACCCGGGGTCAGCGCGTGCAGGCCAAACCCCGGCGGCTCCAGTGTCCACATCGACGCCGCCTCGGGCGCCAGGTCAAGGCACACCGCGTGCGCGGGCGACGGCACCGTGGCCGCTATCGTGCCACCAAAGCGCACCTGAATAGCGCGGTGCAAGTGGCCGCAAATCACGCGCTCCACGTTCGGGTATTGAGCGATCAGGGCTTCCAGCTCAGCGCCACCTTGCTGCAACCCGATGGCGTCCATGTGGCCAATCAGGGTTTGAAACGGCGGGTGGTGCATGGCCACCACCACCGGTTGATGGCGGTGGGCTTTGAGTTGCCCGGCCAACCAGTCCAGGCGCTCTGCGCACAGGCTGCCCGCACTCTGGCCGGGAATCACGGTGTCGAGCGCGATCAGCTGAAGGCCGCCAACGGCCACGCTGTACTGCACAAATCCACTGCGACCCAGATAGGTGTGGTCGGCAAAGCTGCGCCGCATCTGGTCGCCATCGTCATGGTTGCCCGGCATCAGGTACACCGGCATGGCCAAGGGCGTCAGCAGCTCACGCAAGTGCGCGTATTCAGCGGCACGCCCAAAGTCAGTGAGGTCGCCCGTGATGACCACCGCATCCGGGGCCTGCGGCAGCGTCAGGATGCGTTCAATGGCACGCTTCAAATACGGCGCGGTTTCGATGCGGCCATACGCGAGTTTTCCGGGCTCGCGGATATGCAGATCAGACAGTTGCAATAAAAAAGTGGTCATGGGTGTTGTGTTCAGGTTGATTCTTGGCAAGGCATCAGGCGGTCAGGCTGAATGCGGATGCCCACGGTGTCGCCAAATTGTGCGGCGTGGTCTCGCGCGACGTCCGCTTGCAGGCCCATCTGCTCAGGGGCACTTAAGGTGAGCTGCACCCGGTCACCCAGAAAGCTGCGCCGTGTCACAAGCGCCTGACCCCAGCCGTTGCGCGGTTCGCCCACTTCAATGTCTTCAGGTCGCACCAGCAAAGCCTTCTGGCCACCCAGCGCCTCCGGGCAATTCAGGGTCAAACCACCAATCGAAATGGCGTGGTTGGCGCGATCCGCCTCGGTGCGCTCAAGACGATTCACCCGTCCCAAAAAAGTGGCCACAAACGGATGGGCGGGTGTGCGGTACAGCGTCTCGCCCTGGCCCACTTGCACAATACGGCCAGACAGCATCACGGCCAGCCGGTCAGCAATCGCCAACGCTTCCTGCTGGTCATGCGTGACGTAAACCGCCGTGATGTGCAGGCGGCGCAGCAACTCGGCCAGTTCGTCCCGCAAAGACTCTTTGAGCTTGGCGTCAAGCGCCGTCAACGGCTCGTCCAGCAACAGCACGCGGGGCCGCACAGCCACCGCCCGCGCCAGGGCGACGCGCTGGCGTTGTCCCCCTGACAACTCTGCCGGGCGCTTTTTCTCCAGCCCGTTCAGGCGAACCAGATCAACCAATTCACCCACCACCCGGGCTTGCTCCTGCGCACCCACACCGCGAATGCGCAGGCCGTAACCAATGTTGGCGGCCACCGTCATTTGCGGAAACAGCGCGTAGTGCTGAAAAACCATGCCGATGCCGCGTTGCTCGACCGGCAGTCCGGTGACATCGGTGTCGCCAAACCAGATTTGGCTGCCCGCATCGGGCGTTTCCAGCCCGGCCATGATCCGCAACAAAGTGGTCTTGCCGCAGCCTGAAGGCCCGAGCAGCGCCAGCACCTCGCCGGGCTCCACCGTCAGGCTGGTGGGTTGCAGGCCGCGTGTGCCGTCCGGGTAGGTTTTGGCGCAATTAGTGATCCGGATGCGTGTGCGTTCAAGTTCCATGGTGTTTTTCAATCAGGGTGCCAATGGCTTGCAGGCCCCACAGGACGGGCAGGATGACCAGTAAAAAAACCAGCGTGTAAGCCGAGCCGATTTCAATGCGCATGGAGGCATAGCTGTCGGCCAGGCCCACGGGGAGTGTGCGGGTCAGGGGGGTGTGCAGCATCCAGGTCAGGTTGAATTCACCCACTGACAACGTGAACACCATCAGGCTGCCCGCCACAATGGCGGGCAGAACAGCGGGCACCAGCACACCCAAAAAGCGCTGGGTGAAGGTAGCGCCCAGCGTGCGCGCCGCCTCTTCAAGCGCCAGCAATTCATGGCGCTGAAAAGCCGAACTCACGGTGCGCACCATGAAGGGCAGCGTGAACACCATGTGCCCGACCAGAATGAACGCAAAACTCTGCCGAAAGTCACGCATGTGGCCATAGGTCAGGATGAGCGCCAACGCCGTCGCCAGGCCCGGCACCGCCACCGGCAGCGTGAGCAGCTCTTCAAACAAACGCGCCGCGCGTGAGCGGCTGCGCGCCAGCGCATAGGCACAGGGCACACCGATCAACAGGTTTCCCACCACGCAGAGCAGGCCCAGCAGCAGCGACCAACTGACCGTGCTGCCATACACCTCCAGCACTTCTTGCAGCCAGCGCAAGGTCAGCCCGCTCTTGATGCCCGCACTGTAGTTATTGACCAGCCCAGCCATGACCGACAAGCCGATGGGAGCCAGCATGAACAGGCTCACCATAAGCGTGACACCGATCAAGAGGCGTGGGGTTTTGGGGTTGTGTCGCATGCCTCTAGACCCCTGCCGTGACCGGACCCGAGCGGGTGGGTGTGAAGTGGCGCGCCACAAACAAGGCGAGCCAGGTGATGAGCCCCAGCGTGATGGACAGGCTGGCTGCCAGCGCAAAGTTGGCGTAGTTGGTGAACTCGTTGTAGATCGTGATCGGCAGCACTTCAAATTTGCTGGCGAGCGTGAACGCCGTGCCAAAGGCGCCCATGGAGGTCGCAAAAACAATGGCACCACAGGCCATCGTGGTGGGCGCCAGCTCGGGCAACCACACATCACGCGCCACTTGCCAGCGCGACGCTCCCAGTGAGCGCGCGGCCTCTTCCAGCTGTGCATCCATGGCGCTGGCGGCGGCCGTGTAAGTGGCGATGGCGCGTGGCAACGAAAAATAGAGATAGCCCAGAAACAGCCCCGTCAAACCATAGGCAAAGGTGCTGCGGCCCAAACCTGCCCATTCGGTCAAATCAGCAATCAAGCCTTGCCGCCCGCCCAGCAGAATGATGAAGAAGCCAATGATCACGCCCGGAAAAGACAGGGGCAGCGTCAGCAGTGACAACAGCAACTTGCGCCCCTTGAACTGATGCCGGCCCAGCACAATGCCCACCAGGGCGCCCAGCAGCAAGGTCAGCAGCGTGACCACCAGTGACAGGCCCAGGGTGTTGAACAGGCTTTGCAGATAGCGGCTGTTGGTCAACACCGCAAAGTAGGTGACCCAGCCTTTTTGTGACGGCAGCACCAGCAGTTGCACCACGGGCAGCAGCCAAAATGCGGCAAAAAACGCCACAGCCGGGGCCGCACAAACCATCAGAATTCGATGCATAACGGGGACGAGTTGGAAAAGGAATATGGCCCTCTCCACATCAGGGGAGAGGGCACGCTTGCAGGGCTAAACGCCCACTTATTGCACGTCTTTCAGGTAGCGGTCAGAGAACGCTTTTTGCACAGCCGCCATGCGGGCGTAGTCCACGGTCTTGGCGCGGGCATAGTCGCTGGCAGGCAAGAAGCGCGACTGCACTTCGGCGGGCATGGGCACGGCGCGCACGGGCCGCAGGTAGGCGTTGGCCCACAGCGCCTGGCCTTCATCGGACAGGACAAAGTCCAGCACTTTTTTGCCATTGGCCGCTTGTGGGCCATTGGCCACCAGGCTCATGACATAGGGCACCACCACCGAGCCTTCGGTCGGAATCACAAACTGCACGTTGGCCTTGTCTTTGTAACGGGCGCGGTAGGCATTGAAGTCATAGTCCAGCAAAATCGCAATCTCGCCTGACAACACCCGGGCATAAGAGGTTTGCTTGGGCACGATGGGCTCGTTTTTTTGCAAGGCCTTAAAGTAGTCAATACCCGGCGTGAAGTTGTCCAGCGTGCCGCCGCGCGCCTGGTTAACGGCCACCGCACCAACGTAGCCGACGAAGGCCGACGCAGGGTCAAGGTAGCCAATCAGGCCCTTGTACTCGGGCTTGAGCAAATCTGCCCAGGACTTGGGAACCGGCTTGCCTTTGAGGGCATCGACGTTGACCATGAAACCCAGCGTGCCCGAGTGAATGGTGAACCAGTGGCCTTGCGGGTCTTTCAAACCGTCAGGAATGTCATTGAAAGCTGCAGGCTTGTA
>JBIKZP010000177.1:0-5374 GCA_044354655.1 Rhodoferax sp.
CCAGATGCTGAAAAAACCCGAGTACCCGCGTGGCTTTGCCGGTGCCGTGGTGGTGGCCAGTGCCACCTTGGGCCCCATCATTCCGCCCTCTATTCCGATGGTGATTTACGCCCTGGTGTCAGGGGCCTCGGTGGGCGCTTTGTTTTTGGGCGGGGTGGTGCCCGGGGTGCTGATGGCCCTGCTCATGATGGGGGTGGTGCATGTGATTGCCACGCGCCGCAACATGCCGCGTGAAGCCCCCATTCCTTTGCGCGAGTGGCCGGCCATTTTGTACCGGGGTGCCTTGCCGCTGTCCATGCCCATCGTGCTGCTTGGCGGTATTTATTCTGGCGCTTTCACACCCACAGAAGCCGCTGCGGTAGCCGCGTTTCATGCGTTGATTCTGGCTGGCGTGGTGTACCGCGCGCTCACCTGGCGCACCTTCTGGGGTGTGGTGATGGAGTCCACGCGCGGCAGTGCGGTGATCACCATTATTCTGGCGGGCTCCTTCATGCTGAACTATGCCTTCACCGCCGAAGGCGTGCCGCAAGCCATGGCCCAGTGGGTCGACAGCATGCACCTGTCGCAGCTCAAGTTCTTGCTGCTGGTCAACGTGCTGTTTCTGGTGTTGGGCTGTTTTCTGGATGTGTCGGTGCTGCTGCTGGTGTTTGTGCCCATGTTGCTGCCGGCAGCCAAACTGCTCAACGTAGACCTGGTGCACTTTGGCGTGCTGGTGGTGCTCAACATGATGATTGGCTTGATTCACCCGCCGTTTGGCATGCTGCTGTTTGTCACCAAAGCGCTCACCGGCATTCCGATTGGCGAGATGATGAAAGAGGGCTGGCCCTTCTTCATCATGCTGCTGTTGCTGCTGGTCGCCATCACGGTGTTTCCGCAAATTGTGCTGTGGCTGCCCCAGACCATGGGCTACGTCACCCGCTGATCTTTTTCATTTTTTTCTTTCAGGTGGATCGCATGCAACTCACGACTCACAACACCCTGCCGCAAGACGGTACGGTGGGCGCCCTGGCGGGGCGCGTATGGCGCCCGGAACTCGGTGGCCCCTCGGTGGTGGCCTTGCGCGGCGACCAAGCGGTGGACATCTCCGCCAGTTTCCCCACCCTGCGTGACCTGTGCGAAGCGCCCGACCCGGCGGCCGCCCTGAAAGCCGCCCCCGGCGAAGCATTTGTTTCCATTGCCGACCTGCTGACCAATACCCCGCCAGACAGCCGCAACCCGGCGCAGCCCTGGCTGCTGGCGCCGGCTGACCTGCAACCGGTCAAGGCTGCGGGCGTGACCTTTGCCGTGTCCATGCTGGAGCGGGTGATTGAAGAAAAAGCCCGCGGCAACCCGGCTGCGGCCGAGGCGATTCGGGCCGAAATTGTGGCCCTGGTGGGGGACGATTTGTCCCGCCTCAAGCCCGGCTCAGCGCAAGCCATGGCGCTTAAGGCGGTGCTGATTGCACAAGGCGCCTGGAGCCAATACCTCGAAGTGGGCATTGGCCCCGATGCAGAAATATTCACCAAGGCCAGCGCCATGTCGGCCGTGGGGACGGGCTTTGACGCAGGCTTGCACGCCGACTCGCAGTGGAACAACCCCGAGCCTGAAGTGGTGCTGGCCATCAATTCAAAAGGCCGCATCGTGGGCGCCGCGCTGGGCAACGACGTGAACTTGCGCGATATTGAAGGCCGCTCAGCCCTGCTCTTGGGTAAAGCCAAGGACAACAACGCCTCGGCCGTTATTGGCCCCTTGCTGCGCTTTTTTGACGCCAGCTTCAGCCTCGACGATGTGCGCCAGACCACTGTCATGTTGCAGGTGCAGGGCGAGGATGGTTTCAGTCTGGAGGGTTCGTCATCGCTGTCGAAAATAAGCCGCGACCCGCAGGAATTGGTGGCCCAACTGATGGGGCCGAACCACCAGTACCCCGATGGGGCCATGCTGTACCTGGGTTGCATGTTTGCCCCAGTGAAAGACCGCGACACCGTGGGTGGCGGCTTCACGCACAAGGTGGGCGACATCGTCACCATCACGGCGCCTAAACTGGGCAGCCTGGTCAACCGCATGAAACGCTCGGATGCCTGTGCGCCCTGGACCTTTGGCTTGGCCGACCTGATGCGCCACCTGGCCCGGCGTGGCTGGCTTTGAAGAATGGACGCCCCAATGACGCCCTGCATCCGCCTGCATCCCGATGACGATGTGCTGATCGCCCGCGCCCAGTTGGTGGGCGGTACCGTGGTAGACGGTTTCACACTTCGGGGCCTGATTCCACCAGGCCATAAGGTGGCCGCGCGCGCCTTGGCCGCCGGCGAGGCGGTGCGCCGTTACAACCAGATCATTGGTTTTGCCAGCCGCGCCATTGCTGCCGGCGAGCATGTGCACTCGCACAACCTGGACCTGGGTGACAACCGGGGCCATTTCAGCCGTGACTACGCGGTGGGTGCCGATGTCAAAGTACCCGCGCCGCGCCGTACGGCCAGCTTCATGGGCATCCAACGTGCTGATGGTCGGGTGGGTACCCGCAATTACGTGGGTATTTTGTCCAGCGTCAATTGCTCGGCCACCGTGGCGCGTGCCATTGCCGACCATTTCTCGAAGCAACACCATCCCGCTGCCCTGCAAGCCTTTGCCCAAGTGGACGGGGTGGTGGCGTTGACCCATGGCACCGGCTGCGGCATGGACAGCGAAGGCCTGGGCATGCAAATTCTGGAGCGCACGCTGGCCGGTTATGCCACCCACGCCAATTTTTCGGCGGTGCTGGTGGTGGGCCTGGGCTGCGAGGCCAACCAGGTCAGCACCTGGCTGGCACACAGCGGCTTGGCCGAAGGCAAAAATTTCAGGGTCTTGAACATTCAGGACAGCGGGGGTACGCGCCAGACCGTGCAGCAGGGTATTGCCCTGGTTCAGGCCATGCTGCCCCAGGCCAACGCTGTGCAACGTGTGCCCTGCGATGTGTCGCACCTCACGCTGGGCCTGCAATGCGGCGGCTCGGACGGCTACTCTGGCATCAGTGCCAACCCGGCGCTGGGGGCCGCGGTGGACCTGCTGGTGGCGCATGGCGGCACCGCTATTTTGAGCGAGACCCCTGAAATTTACGGGGCCGAGCATTTACTCACCCGCCGAGCGGTGCGGCCTGAGGTGGCCGACAAGTTGCTAGAACGCATTACCTGGTGGGAGCACTACACCCGTATCAATAACGGCGAGATGAACAACAACCCTTCGCCCGGCAACAAGGCCGGCGGCCTCACCACGATTTTGGAAAAATCGTTAGGGGCGGTGGCCAAAGGGGGCACCAGCAATCTGCAGGCGGTGTACGAGTACGCGCAGGCGGTGACTGAAAAGGGCTTGGTGTACATGGACACGCCGGGCTACGACCCGGTCAGCGCCACCGGCCAGGTGGCCGGCGGTGCCAACCTCATTTGCTTTACCACCGGGCGCGGTTCGGCGTACGGCTGCGCGCCTGCGCCCTCGCTGAAGCTGGCCACCAATTCCGAGTTATGGTGCCGCCAGCAAGAAGACATGGACATCAACTGCGGCGAAATCATTGACGGCTTGTGTTCCATTGCTGAGATGGGGCAACGCATTTTTGAGCAGGTGCTGGCCACCGCGTCAGGTCAGCTGACCCAGAGCGAGCAGCACGGCTACGGACAAAATGAGTTTGTGCCCTGGCAAGTGGGCGCGGTGATGTAGGTTGGGGGCTTACTGACAGCCTTTGAACTGGTTCAACTGACACTCGCGGCCTGAAGTTTTGGCTTGTGCGATTTGTTTGGGTGTCAAGGGCTCGCGCAAATCCTTGAGTCCCTGCTTGGCCAGCGTGTGGCCAGAGGCGGCTGCCAAAAACCCCCACATGTAGGCGCGAAAAGCGCTTTGATCCACGCTCAAGCCCTTGGCATACATCTGGCTCAAGTTGTGCTGGGCATCGGCGTTGTCCTGGGCGGCGGCCAGGCGAAACCATTTCACGGCTTCGGCATTGTTTTGCGGCAAGCCCTGGCCGTTGAGGTTCATGAAGCCCAGGCTGAACTGCGCCCTAGCCTCGCCCTGGGCGGCGGCCAGTCGGTACCACTTCAAAGCCTCGGGGTAGCTTTGCGGCACGCCTTGCCCAAAGGCATACATTTTTCCCATGAGGGACTGGCCGGCCGCATCGCCTCTTTCGGCCACGATGCGCCAAAGCTTCACTGCGGTGACGTAGTCGCGGCGCTTGTAGGCGTCGTAGCCGTCTTCCCATTCGCCAGCCTGCACCAACTGCGCGCAGAGCAGCCAACTGGTGAGTGCGGCAACTTGTAACAATCGATTCATGGAGAACTCCGTGGCATACCCAAAGTTGAGGTTGACTGTGTGCTGATTATGCGGCGGTTGGCACCGGCAAGAGCGGTCCCTGCTGGAAGCCAGTGAGTGCCCTGTTCAATTCAATCGGCCGCCAGCATGCTTTGCAAGGCGGCGTGGGCAAGCGCGGCACTGGCCGGGTCAATGGGCTGCAACTTTGCGCTCAATTCAGCCAGGGCCGCAGCGCCTTGCTTTTGCAGCAGACCAATGGCTTGTCCGGCTTCTTTGGGCGACGCAAAGCCCAGGCTTTGCAGCAACAGGGTGCCATCGGTGCCCACCAGTTTGAAGTAAAACTGGCCATCACTCTCACGGTATTGCTTGAACAGGGGCTTGGCCACCTTGGCAGTTTTCGCGGTCTTGGCGTGGTCTTGTGCGCTCAGGTCGCGCAGGCCAACGGCATGGCGCAAGCGGCCCATGAAGGGCGTGGCAATGGCGCGGGCGCGGGTCGCGCCAGCCCGCAAAATAGCTTCTATCTTGGCGGGGTTGTTGATCAGGGCCAGGTAGGCTTCGCGCATGGGCGCAATTTCCTGATCGATGCGCTCAAACACCAGTTGCTTGGCGTCGCCCCAGGCAATGCCGTCCGCGTAGGCCTGGCGCATGGCAGCCGTTTCTTGCACGCTGGCAAAGGCCTGGTAAATCTGGAACAGGGCCGAGCCTTCGGTGCTCTTGGGCTCTTGCGGTGCCTTGGAGTCGGTGACGATGCCCCCAATGAGTTTCTTCAGTTCGGCACGGCTGGCAAACAAAGGAATGGTGTTGTCGTAGCTCTTGCTCATTTTGCGGCCGTCCAGCCCGGGCAGGGTGGCCACGTGCTCATCAATGGCGGCCTCAGGCGGCACAAAGTGTTCGCCGTAGCGGTGGTTGAAGCTGTGCGCCATGTCGCGCGCCATCTCGATGTGCTGAATCTGGTCGCGCCCCACCGGCACCTGGTGGGCGTTGAACATCAAAATGTCGGCGCCCATCAACACCGGGTACATGAAGAGCCCGGCGGTCACGTCCGAATCCGGGTCGGTTCCTGCGGCGGTGTTTTTGTCGACGGCGGCCTTGTAAGCGTGGGCCCGGTTGAGTACACCTTTGC
>JBIKZP010000178.1:0-5369 GCA_044354655.1 Rhodoferax sp.
CAAGTCCAACACCCGCAGGCCGCCGTATTCGACACGAATCACGCCTTGCGTGGCCAGTGCGGTCAGGGCTTCATTGACGCGCTGGCGCGACAGGCCCACCAGGTAGGCCAGCTCTTGCTGCGTGATGCGCAGCACCTCGCCCACGCCGGGGTACAGCACCGGGTTGAACAGCGCGGCCAGGCTGCGCGCCACGCGCAGGTTGGGGTTGTTCATGCGGTCAATTTCGCGTGCGGCAATGAACTGGCCCAGCCGCTCGTTCAACTGGTTCATAACAAAGCGGTTAAAGCCAATCGAATGGTCTAGCAACCAGTGAAAGGTGTCCACATGCAGTCCCGCCACCAGGCTTTTGCGCAGCGGCTGGATGTTGTAGCGGTAGGCTTCGCGCTTGAGCGCCGTCCCCTCGCCAAACCAGCCGCCGGGGGGCACGCCGGTGAAGGTCATGGTTTTACCTTCGGCGTTGTCGCTGCTCATTTTGAGCAGGCCGTCCACCACGCCAAACCAGTAGGTCACCGGCCGGCCCATGCGGCACAAAAACTCGCCAGGTTCGGCATCGGTGATGCGCAAATCGTCTACCGCCCGCTCACGCTCAGCCGGCAGCAAGCACGACAACCAGGGCACGGTGGCCAATTCTTCTGGGCTCAAGGGCCGGCGTCGATGAAAAGCTGTGTTGTCGCTGCGCATAGGTCGCTTCGCTGTAAGTTGGGAGAAAGTGAAGGGAAAACACCTACTCAGATAGGTTGGAATTGTCGTCCAAACGACAACTTAACGTCAAACGAATACCTACTATTTAGGCTATTCCAGCGGTTGGTGGGCGATAAGCGCCGCACCGCTCCCATTTGAAGACAAGGTGCCGGGATGCAGACCACTTTCCCTCGATTGCTTTTAAACCATGCTGCCCAACGGCCGCTCGATCCTGCCATGCGGGAAAAAGAGTACGGCATTTGGCAGGCCCTGTCCTGGGCTAATCTCGCTACGCTGGTGGAGCATCTGGCGGGCGGTTTGCACCAGGCGGGTTTGCGCGCTGGTGACCACATGGTGGTGTTGGGCGCCAACCGGCCGCGCCTCTACGCCACCATGCTGGCGGTGCAGTCGCTGGGTGCGGTGCCCATTCCGCTTTACCAGGATGCAGCGGCGCTGGAGTGCGTATTCCCCATCAACAACGCCGACGTGTGTTTTGCTTTTGCAGAAGACCAGGAGCAAGTGGACAAGCTGCTGGAAATTCGCGAGCAGTGCCCACAGTTGGCCCACATTTACTTTGACGACCCGCGTGGCCTGCGCAGCTACGACGAGCCCGGTTTGGCCGCCATCGATGAACTGCTGGCCGCCGGCCAGGTGTTTGTCACGCAACACCCGGGCTTCCTAGAGGCCCAGGTCAGCCAGATCAAACCGGACGATGTAGGTGCCATGTTTTTCACCTCCGGCACCACCGGCAACCCCAAAGGCGTGGTGCACACACACAACTCCTTGCTGGACCGCGCCCGCGCCGGCGCCGAGTTTGACCACCTGACCTACAAAGAAGAAGTGCTGGCCTATTTGCCGCCAGCCTGGATCGGGCAAAACATTTTTTCCTATGCGCAGTGGCTGGCCTGCGGCTACGTGGTGAACTGCCCCGAGTCGGCCGCCACCGTCACCATCGACCTGAAAGAAGTGGGCCCGACCTACTACTTTGCCCCACCGCGCGTGTTTGAAGGCCTGCTCACCAGCGTGATGATTCGCATGGAAGATGCTGGCGCTATCAAGCGGCGCATGTTCCATTACTTCATGTCGGTGGCGCAACGCGTTGGCCCGGCCCGCATGGCCG
The DNA here is from genome assembly GCA_044354655.1 of Rhodoferax sp. Lineage (GTDB taxonomy): Bacteria > Pseudomonadota > Gammaproteobacteria > Burkholderiales > Burkholderiaceae_C > Rhodoferax. Next base: position 1,802 of record JBIKZP010000178.1, read on the forward strand.
CTGAGTCACTCGCGCTGCTGGACCGGGTGGTCTACGCGCTGGGCAACGTGCTGGTGTACGGCCCCTTGCGCAACAACCTCGGCATGAGCCGGGTGCGCGTGGCCTACACCGCCGGCGAGGCCATTGGCCCGGACCTGTTCAGCTTTTACCGCTCCATTGGTATCAACCTCAAGCAGCTCTACGGCTCTACCGAGACCGCCGTGTTTGTCTGCCTGCAACCCGACCACGAAGCCCGTGCCGACACCGTGGGCGTGCCCTGCGCCGGCGTGGAGATCAAAGTGGCTGCGGACGGCGAGATTCTGGTCAAGTCACCCGGCTTGCTCAAAGAATATTTCAAAAACCCGGCGGCCACTGCCGAGGTGCTCACCGCTGACGGCTGGTACCACACCAGCGATGCCGGCTTTATTGATGCGCACGGCCACTTGAAAATCATTGACCGCGTGAAAGACGTGGGCCGCATCAAGGGTGGCACGTTTGACGGCGCCATGTTTGCGCCCAAGTACGTGGAGAACAAACTCAAGTTCTTCCCCCACATCAAAGAGGTGGTGGCGTATGGCGATGGCCGCGAGAAAGTCTGCGTCATGATCAATATCGACTTTGACGCCGTGGGCAACTGGGCCGAGCGCCGCAACCTGCCGTATGCCGGCTACACCGACCTGGCGCAAAAGCCCGAGGTCTACCAGCTCATCAAAGAATGCGTGGAAAAAGTCAACGCCGACCTGAGCGCCGACGAACTGCTGGCGGGCTCCCAGGTCAGTCGCTTCTTGGTGTTGCACAAAGAGCTTGATGCCGACGACGGCGAACTCACCCGCACCAACAAGGTTCGCCGTGGCTTCATTGCTGAAAAATACCTACCCCTGGTGGACGCGCTGTACGAAGGCCGCACCAGCCAGTTCATCGAGACCGTCGTCAAGTTTGAAGACGGCCGTACCGGCAGCGTCAGTGCCACCCTCCGTATCGACGACGCGAAAATCTTCGCGCCAGTAAAGGCCGCAGCATGAGCAAACAGATCGGCGACGTCATTCTGGACGTCAGCAACATTTCCCTGAGTTTTGGTGGCGTCAAGGCGCTGACCGACATCTCCTTCAATGTGCGCGAGCACGAGGTGCGCGCCATCATCGGCCCCAATGGGGCTGGCAAGAGCTCCATGCTCAACTGCATCAACGGCGTCTACACGCCGCAGCAGGGCTCCATCACCTTCCGGGGCCAGACCTTCAGCCACATGGACAGCCACCAGGTGGCGGTGATGGGCATCGGCCGCACCTTCCAGAACCTGGCCTTGTTCAAGGGCATGAGCGTGATTGACAACATCATGACCGGTCGCAACCTGCGTATCAAAAGCAACCTGTTCATGCAGGCGCTGCGCGTAGGACCGGCGCAGCGCGAGGAAGAGCAGCACCGCGAGTTTGTCGAGCACATCATCGACTTCCTGGAAATTCAGGCTTACCGCAAAACCCCGGTGGGCCAGTTGCCCTACGGCCTGCAAAAACGTGTCGACCTGGGTCGCGCCTTGGCGATGGAGCCCCAAGTGCTGCTGCTCGATGAACCCATGGCCGGTATGAACGTGGAAGAGAAACAGGACATGTGCCGCTTTGTGCTCGACGTCAATGAAGAGTACGGCACCACGGTGGTGTTGATTGAGCACGACATGGGCGTGGTGATGGACATCTCCGACCGTGTGGTGGTGCTGGACTACGGCAAAAAAATTGGCGATGGCACCCCCGATGAAGTACGCAACAACGAAGAAGTGATCAGTGCCTATCTGGGCACTTCGCACTAAACAGCCGGAGAACACAATGGCATTTTTTCTTGAAACACTGCTGGGCGGCCTGATGGCCGGCATGTTGTATTCGCTGGTGGCGCTGGGCTTTGTGCTGATTTACAAAGCCTCGGGCGTGTTCAACTTTGCGCAGGGCGCCATGGTGCTGTTTGCGGCGCTGGCCATGGCCCGCTTCTCGCAGTGGATACCGGAGTGGACCGGCATGACCAATCCGGTACTGGCCAACCTGGCGGCGTTTGTGGTGGCGGGCGTCATCATGTTTGTGGTGGCTTGGCTGATTGAGCGGCTGGCCTTGCGTCACCTGGTGAACCAGGAGGGCACCACGCTCTTGATGGCCACCCTGGGCATCAGCTACTTTTTGGACGGCGTGGGGCAAACCCTCTTTGGCAGCGACATCTACAAGATTGACATTGGCATGCCCAAAGAACCCATCATGGCCTTTGAGCAATATTTTGAAGGTGGCATTCTGATCAACAAGGAAGACCTGTACGCCGCCCTGATTGCCGCCGTGCTGGTGACCCTGTTGAGCGTGTTCTTTCAGAAAACTTCTACCGGCCGCGCCTTGCGCGCGGTGGCCGACGACCACCAGGCGGCCCAAAGTATTGGTATTCCACTCAATCGCATCTGGGTCATTGTGTGGTGCGTGGCTGGCGTGGTGGCCCTGGTGGCCGGCATGATTTGGGGCAGCAAGCTCGGCGTGCAATTCTCCTTGACCACGGTGGCGCTGCGCGCCTTGCCAGTGGTGATTTTGGGCGGCTTGACCTCGGTGCCCGGCGCCATCATCGGCGGCCTGATCATCGGCGTAGGCGAGAAGCTGTCGGAAGTGTTTTTAGGCCCGTATGTGGGCGGTGGCATCGAGATTTGGTTTGCCTATGTGCTGGCCTTGCTGTTCTTGCTGGTTCGCCCGCAAGGATTGTTTGGCGAGAAGATCATTGATCGCGTCTGAGCGGCCCCTTGAACTGATGAGAAGGTAATTCATGTTTTACAGAGAAAACGGCCAATTCAAAACCAGCTACCGCGCTGACCAGCAGATTTTCCCGATTGCGCAAGACCGCTGGGCCATCTGGTTGCTCATTGCTGCCGCGTTTTTGGTGGTGCCCATGGTAGGCAGCGACTACATGTTTCGCGCCATCTTTATTCCCTTCCTGATCATGTCCTTGGCCGCGCTGGGGGTGAATATTTTGGTGGGTTATTGCGGACAAATTTCGCTGGGCTCGGGGGCCTTTATGGCGGTGGGCGCGTATGCGGCCTTCAATTTCTTTGTGCGGGTGCCCGGCATTCCCTTGCTGCTGGCCCTGGTGCTGGGCGGCGTGTGCGCTGCCGCGTTCGGCATTCTGTTTGGCTTGCCCAGTCTGCGCGTCAAGGGTCTGTACCTGGCCGTGGCCACGCTGGCGGCGCAGTTCTTCAGCGACTGGATGTTTCTGCGCATCAAGTGGCTGACCAATGATTCGGCCTCGGGCTCGGTGTCGGTGTCGGGCTTGCAGTTCATGGGTTACCCCTTGGAGACCCCGATTGAAAAATACCTGTTGTGCCTGTCCATTTTGGTGGTGCTCGGATTTCTTGCCAAGAACCTGGTACGCAGCGCCATAGGCCGCGAGTGGATGGCGATTCGTGACATGGACGTGGCCGCCGCCGTGATCGGTATTCGCCCCATGTACGCCAAGCTCACCGCCTTTGCCGTCAGCTCTTTCATCATCGGTGTGGCGGGCGCCTTGTGGGGCTTTGTCTACCTGGGGGCTTGGGAGCCGGCGGCGTTCTCGGTGGAAATTTCGTTTCGCTTGTTGTTCA
>JBIKZP010000179.1:0-5365 GCA_044354655.1 Rhodoferax sp.
CAGCATTGAGTTGGTTCAGGGTCAGGGGCATGTTCATGTTCAGGCTTCTGCCTTGTAGGGATGCACGGTTTTCCAATGCCGTGCAATGTCCAAGCGGCGCGCCACCCAAACCTGGTCATGGGACTGGATATGGTCCAAAAACCGTTGCAAGGCAGTGATGCGCCCAGGGCGGCCTAGCAGGCGACAGTGCATACCAATGCTCATCATCTTAGGGGCGTTCAGGCCGTTGGGGTCACCTTCTGCGTACAGCGCATCAAACGTGTCTTTCAGGTATTGAAAGAACGGGTCGGCGTGCGAATAGCCTTGTGGCAGGGCAAAGCGCATGTCGTTGCAGTCCAGGGTGTAGGGCACGATGAGTTGTGGCGCTACGCTGCCGTCGGTCTTTTGCACCTTCATCCAGAACGGCAGGTCGTCACCGTAGTAATCGCTGTCGTACTCAAAGCCCCCAAAGTCGGCCACCAGGCGGCGCGTGTTGGGGCTGTCACGTCCGGTGTACCAGCCTAACGCGCGCTCGCCGGTCAGCTCCTGAAGAATCTGCATGGCTTGAGCCATGTGGGCGCGCTCGGTGGCTTCGTCAATGTGCTGGTAGTGAATCCACTTGAGGCCGTGGCAGGCTATGTCGTGCCCCAATTCTTGCAGGGCAGCGGTTAGCTCGGGGTGCTTTTGCAGCGCGGTGGCCACGCCAAACACGGTCAGCGGCAAGCGGCGTGACTCAAATTCGCGCAGGATGCGCCACACGCCAGCACGCGAGCCGTATTCATAAATGCCCTCCATGCTGATGTGGCGCTCGGGGTAACTGGCCGGGTTGAACATCTCCGACAAAAATTGCTCAGAACCAGCGTCGCCATGCAGCACGCTGTTTTCGCCACCTTCTTCGTAGTTCAGCACAAATTGCACCGCCACGCGGGCTTGACCGGGCCATTGCGCATGCGGCACTTGCGGGCCGTAGCCCATCAGGTCGCGCGGGTAGGGCAGGGTGGTGTCGTAGTTTTTCATAGGGTCAGCGTCGGTCTCAGGAAAGGGCCAGTGAAATGTCGTTGAGGGGCTGTTCGCGCTCGAAGGTCAGGTTGGCTTCAACGTGTTGCAAGTGTTCGTCCATCAGGCGTACCGCCAGGGCTTCGTCCTTGGCGGCCAAGGCTTTGACAATGGTGGCGTGCTCGGCGCTGGAATGCTCGGCAGCGCTGGCCGATTGGTACATCAGCGTGATCAGGGAGCAGCGCGAGATGAGGTCTCCCAGCATTTGCGCCAGCACCAGGTTGCCCGTGAGTTCAGCCATACAGACATGAAAGTCGCCCAGCAACTCGGTGCGCCCGGGTACGTCTTCGTTCTGCACGGCCAGCTTTTCCCGGGCCACGTGCGCTTTAAGGGACTTGATCATGGCCGGCGTCACGGCGCGCACAAAGGCGCGTGTCATCTCCAACTCCAGCATGCGGCGCACGGCAAACACCTGCCGGGCCTCATCGGCCGAAGGGGTGGCCACAAACGCACCGCGGGCAGGCTCCAGGCGAATCAGCCGGTTCTGCGCCAGCAGGAAGAAAGCCTGCCGTACCAGCGTACGCGACACGCCAAAATGATCCGCCACCTTTTGCTCGGCCAGTTTGGCGCCGGGGTTCAGGCGGTGCTCGATGATGGCCTTGGTGAGGCTGTCAACAATCTGGCCGGTGGTAGAGTTTTCCATGCAGTTATGATAGCGGCGACTTTAAAAATTGTATACACTTTTTGTTTTTCATCGACCAAAAAGAGGCGGCCTGGCTGCCCCTTATTTTTTAGCCGACAACCTAAAGGATGCCCCATGGGATTAAGTACGCACGTGTTAGACACCATGCACGGCACGCCCGCTGCGGGTATGCCGGTGTCGCTGTTTACCACCGAGGGGGATGCCGCCACACTGGTCAAGCAGTTCACCCTGAATGCCGATGGGCGCAACCCCGATGGCCTGCTGTTTGACAACGCCAGCCTCAAGCGCGGCACCTACCGGCTGGTGTTTGATGTGGCGGCCTACTTCAAGGCGCGGGGCGTGGCGCTGCCCGAGCCCAATTTTCTGAACCGCGTGAGCCTGGATTTCGGCATTGCCGATCCGCTGCAGCACTACCATGTGCCGCTGCTGGTGAGCCCCTGGAGCTATTCCACCTACCGCGGCTCCTGAGGGCGGACTTTGGCGAGGCGCCCTAAAACATAGGCAGGCGCGAGAGTTGGCCTTCAGTCAGGGTGTCGAGTTGAAACAGTCCGCTTTTGTGCCACAGCCAGGTGTCGGTGTAGGTGACGCGCCCCAGGCGCACCGGGGCCGGATAGGGCGCCGCCTGGCGCACGGTGCGTTCAATCTCGGCCACCACCTCGGGGGCGTGTTTGGGCGAGCGCATCCAATGGGTGCTGGTCACCATGCCCCGGCTGTCCACCTCCACTTGCAACACGCCAATGGCGTAAAGCATGGGCGGCAATTTACCTTTGAAAATGCGGTTGGGGTTGCGGGCGTACAGGTGCTGGGCGGCATCGCGCCGGTAGTCTTTGGGCGTGGCTGCGTTGGACCTGGCGCTCGCCGTTTCAGGGGCGGGTGCAGGGGCAGGCACAGGGACAGGCACAGGGACGCCAGCTGTTTCTTCAACCGGGGCTTTAACGGGTGCGGGGCTGCTGGCTACAGGAGGCAAGGCGGGTGCAGGCTTGACCTCTGGCGCGCTTTGAACCGGTGGCGGCGGCGTGGCGCAGCCTGTGACGAAGGCGGCGACGGCGACACAAACCGTGCTGAAAAGAGGCCCGAAAAAAGGGCGTAAAACAGGTTGAATGGGTTTCATGGGCATACTTTGCCCCAAATTGGCGGCGTTGTGCCCCCCTTTTTGTTAGCAAAAACTAAGGGTTTGTGAGTACTACTGAATTATTTTTAGCCCGGCTCGCGGTGGAAGACGCCGTGTTGATCACGGTACATTCCTCGCGCGGCTCGGTGCCGCGTGAAGCCGGTGCCTGGATGGGTGTCTTCAAGGAAGGCGCCGTCGGCACCGTGGGCGGCGGGCATCTGGAGTTTGCCGCCATGGCGCAAGCCCGTCTGCGCCTGGACGCCGATCCACAGGGCGCCGCGGTACCCGCAGCGCCCCACGCATCCGGCGAGGGCCTGCTGCGTTTTGCCTTGGGCCCCAGCCTGGGGCAGTGCTGCGGGGGCGAGGTGCATTTGCAGTTGGAGCGCGTCACGCGCGCCGACTTACCGCGGCTGCAGGCCCGGTTGACCGCCCACCAAATGCCGGTGGCCTTGTTTGGCGGCGGCCACGTGGGTCACGCGCTGGTGCAGGTGCTGGGCCATTTGCCGGTTCGGGTGAACTGGTTTGACAGCCGCCATGAAATTTTTCCCACGCAGTTGCCCGCCAACACCACCGTTGAACATTCCGACCCGGTGCAGGCCGCCGTGCCCACTTTGCCGGCGGGCTCGCAGGTGCTGATCATGAGCTTTAGCCATGCCGAAGACCTGGACGTGGTGGCGGCCTGCCTACAGCGTCTGCGTGTGCAGGATGACCTGCCCTTCGTTGGGCTGATTGGCAGCAAAACCAAATGGGCCACGTTCAGGCACCGCCTGCAGGCGCGCGGGTTCAGTGAGCAAGAGTTGGCCCGCATCACCTGCCCGATTGGCGTGCCCGGTATCTCAGGCAAGGCGCCCGAGGTAATTGCGGTAGCCGTGGCGGCCCAGTTGTTGCAAGGTTTAATGTTGCAGGGTTTAACTCAGGGATAGCCCCGAGGCGTCCACAAATACTGCACGTGGCCCGGCTCAAAAAGCCCCTACACTTTGCCCCTTGAGTCGCAGCGGAGCGAGGCAGGTCCCCTGCCTGAGTTCGCGACCCTTTTTCTGCTTACAGCGCCCGCAGTGGTGAGCAGTCTGCTTGACAGCGGCGCGCCGTGTGCGCCCGCCAAGGAAGAGACTGATGGAAAGTTACTACCTCGACTGGGCCAACCTGCTGATTCGCTGGGTTCACGTCATCACCGCCATTGCCTGGATTGGCTCCTCGTTTTATTTTGTGTTTCTCGACAACAGCTTGACGCCGCCGGTCGATGAAGACCTGAAGCAACAGGGTGTCAGCGGCGAGCTTTGGGCCGTGCACGGGGGCGGTTTTTACCACCCGGTCAAATTCAATGTCACACCGCCCAAGTTGCCCAGCCACCTGCACTGGTTTTATTGGGAGAGCTACAGCACCTGGTTGTCGGGCTTTGCGCTGTTCACGGTGTCGTATGTGTGGAACGCCAGCACTTACCTGATCGACAAATCGCGCATGGACTGGGCCCCTGCCACCGCCATTGCCGTGGCGCTGGCTTTTTTCGTGGTGTTCTGGCTTTTGTATGACCTGATTTGTCGGGTGTTTGGCCAGCGCAAGCATGGCGACGCCATCGTTGGCGCCTTGGTGTTGGTGCTGGTGTGCGTGGCGTCCTGGCTGGCCTGCCACTGGTTTGCGGGGCGGGCCGCCTTCCTGCTGGTGGGTGCCATGTTGGCCACCAGCATGAGTGCCAGCGTGTTCTTCTGGATTATTCCGGGGCAGAAAAAAGTGCTGGCTGCCATCAAGGCGGGTGAACCGGTCGACCCGATTCACGGCAAGCGCGGCAAGCAGCGCAGCGTACACAACACCTACTTCACCCTGCCGGTGCTGTTTGCCATGCTCAGCGGCCACTACAGCTTTACCTACAACCACCCCTACAACTGGCTGGTGCTGATAGCCATGATGTTTGCCGGCGCCGCCATTCGCCAGTTTTTTGTGATGCGACACGGCTTCAAGCTCGGCCGCAATGCGCACCCTTGGCCGTATGCGTTGGTGGGCGTGCTGGTGATTGTGGCCATGATTGTTTGGCTCAAGCCGGCCGATGTGGCACTCACCAAAGCCACGGCTTCTGCGCCGCCGGATTACGCCCAGGTGCAGGTGGTGCTGGCGCAGCGCTGCTACCTGTGCCACGGCGAGCAGGTGCAGATGAAAAACGTGCGGCTGGATTCAGCCGACAACGTCAAACTTCATGCACAAAGTATTTACCAGCAGGTGGTGGTGAGCCAGGCGATGCCCATGAACAATTCCACGGCCATTACCGTTGACGAACGGCTGTTGATCAAGCGCTGGTTTGAAGCGGGTGCGGCGACCCGCTGAAACTGAGTCGACTCGGGGCTCAGTCCACCTTCGCGCCCGAGGCTTTCACCAGGCCTTCGTACTTGGCCAGTTCAGCTTTCATGAAAGCGCCAAACTCTTCGGCACTGCCGCCCACGGGCTCCGCCAGCAGCGTGCCAAAACGGGTCTTGGTTTCAGGCGCGTTCAAGGCGGTCACAAAGGCCTGGTTCAGGCGCGCCAGCACGTCTTTGGGTGTGCCCGCGGGTGCCACCAAACCCCACCAGGTATCAATTGAAAACCCT
>JBIKZP010000180.1:0-5364 GCA_044354655.1 Rhodoferax sp.
CCCTCAAAACAGCTAGACTTATCCACAACTGAGTAAAGAAAAAAACCATCAACCAAGTGGCTCAATCTTCAACGTGAAAGTTGGCTCAGTTTGCTAGATGCATCAACAGTAAGCCTCTATTTTGCTCAGAGCTACGGACTGCTGCTGAGCGCCGATCAACCTGATAATCTCCGTGGGCAAGTCGGTAGGCGTTTGGGGGTCGGTCGCTCTGGCACCTGCGACTATGTTGGTTTTGGCGACTTCATTAAGCGTGGCCGTGGTGGGGCTGTTGCTGGCGGTGCTAACGGAGAGGTTCTGAACCAGCAGGTTGATGCTTGCATCCATACTACCGGCTTGGGCGTCCATGCCTGACAGCGCGGCAAGCACCCATCCGTATTTTTTACCGTTGCTGCTGTCATCTGTGCTGGCGAAAACCGGGTTGCTGATGGTGATGACTTTGGTGGTGGTGATATCAACCAAACCAAATGCCTGGCCCACTGCAGCGTTAATAGCCACAATGCTACCGACCGTGGGGGTGGTGTTTTTCACGCCGGCCAAGTGGGTCAGCGGTGTTATGTTGATCTGTGTGTCGGTCCCGCTGACCACGCCCAAGGCTTGCAACTCCTTACTCAAGTTGGTGTTGAGGTTGGTCGCTTCATCCAAAATGTCCAGGTTAGCGCCCATGCTCTTGACCACAACGCGAACGGCACCTGTGTAGCTGCCGATGTTGATGTTGTAGGTGCCAAGGCCATCTACCGCGCCTGTTTTGATCAAGGTGGCCGTGCCATCGGCGGCAATGGCGTAGACCGCGACTTGCAGGTCGTTGCTAGTGACCACATCGCCAGTGGTGATGGTTCCGCGGACAAAGTGGTCTGCGATTGCTTTTATTTGACCCTTGCCACCCGCACCCACACTCGCACCTGCGGCGGCGGCGATACCCAGGCCACTCAAAACAGTACCTAAACCACTAGCGCCTAAACCACTAGCGCCTGAGGCGGCGATGATGGGCAGCGCGGCAAATTTGAGCTCACCTGTGTCATCAGCCAACGCGACGAGGCCCGTGTCGTCAAGCTTCAGAAATTGGGTTTGGGAAAATCCCACTCGAGTCCGTCCAGAGAGACACCTTCGGTGTCGAAAAAATTGTCAATTACCGCAAAGGGTGTGTCTTCGACCTCAAAGACCAGATTCGTCTTGTCTTTCTTGAGCTTAATGGGCTTGCCATTGATCAACTCTGCGCCTGAGTACTTCACTCCATCGATGAATAATTCAAGCTGCTTATGGGCAACAGCCTTCAAGCTTTCAAGATTTGGGGGGAGTATTTTTTTTATATCGCTACCAGGTGTAGCAGCGGAAGCAAGGAGGACGATTTCTAATTTCATATGCTTTTTCACGCGTGTGATTTTTCAATACAAGTAACGAAAAGGAAATCCCATGAACATGGGATAAAACTTCAGGACGCCAAATTTAGGGGGCAGTCAAGCAGACTGCGCTGCCCGTCAAAGCAGCCCGTGGTGGCCGACTCGATAAGAAAAATGGGAGCAGGCCATCGTCTGATAAGACGTGGCTGCGTGGTGACGGCGCAGCTCTGGCGCACGTGACGTGCACCGGCTGCGCATGGTGATGCGCAGCATAGTTCCCCCTGAACTGATTTATATATTTGTGTTCAGTTTAACAATGATTTCGAGTATTGAAATCACAAGGACAACTATATTTGTGCGGTTGCTAGAGCTTGAAAACGCCTTCAGCCACCGCGCGTTGAACGCGGTCTATGTCGGGTCCGAGGGGGCGGTCTTCGTCCAGCATGGGCACCAGGGTGCGTACCTGGTGATAAGTGCGGCGCGTGCCTTCGCCCAGGTCGGCGAGGTCTAGCCCGCGCAGGTCGACGGCCTGGGCCGCAATCAGCAGTTCAATGGCGATCAGGTAGCGCACGCGCTCCACCATGTCACCGAGTTTTTCGGCCACGCCCATGGCCATGCACGCATGGTCTTCTTGCGCTTCAGACATGGCCATGAAGTCCAGCGAGCCGGGGTTGGCGCGCAGCCGAATATCGGCCCACAGGGCGTTGAGTGTTTTTTGCACAGCGGCAAAGCCCGAGTGGGCCGGGCCGAGGCGGGTGAGTTGCAGAGGCAGATCGGTCTGCGCTGGCGACATGAAGCGCTGGCAGCGTGCTACCGACATGCTGGAGGCCTGGGCCAGGCCGATAGCGCAGGCGTCTAGCGCCAGGGCCAATGCGGGCAGGTGAAAGTTGCCGTTGGACAGCATTTGCCTTTCTTCTGTCAACACCAGCGGGCTATCGGCCGCGCTGTTGAGTTCTACCTTGACCTGGGTGCAGGCGTTTTCCAGCATGTCACGTGCAGCGCCATGCACCTGGGGTACGACCCGCATGGAGATGGGGTCTTGTACGCGCCGGGCTGCAATGGGGCCCAGCAAGGTACTGCCGCTCAGAAGCTTGCGCAGTTGGTTACCGGCGTGCACTTGCCCAGCTGCGGGCCGGGCCGCCACCGCCACGGGGTGCAGGGGTGACAAGTTGGCCCTGAAGCCTTCAAACCCCAGGGCGACGGCAGTGAGCCAGGCGTCCAGCGAGGTGTTGACGTCATGGAGCACCATGGCCGCGCGGGCGGTGGTAGCCGCGTTGGAACTGATCAACGCCAACCCATCTTTGGCGCCTAAGACTACGGGGCTTAACCCGGCGCGCGCCAGCGCTTCGCTGGCGGGTAAAACGGTGCCCTCAAACTCGGCCTCACCCTCACCAAAAAGCGGTAAGGCCAGGTGGGAGAGTTGTGGCAGGTCGGCGGAGCCTACGGACCCATAGCGCGGCACCACGGGGTGCACCTTGTGGTTCAGCAGGGCAATGCAGGCGTCCAGCACGGCAGGCGACACGCCCGAGCCGGCACGCGCCATGCCAGCAATGCGTACAAACTGCATGGCGCGCACTGATGCCGTGTCATAAGCCGGTCCCACCGCCACGGCGCGGGCACGAACGGCACGGCGTTGGTAGTCTTCCAGGTCGGTGGGCGCCAAAGCCTTATCAGAATTGGCCCCCAGGGCAGAGTTCAGACCGTAAATAGCTTGGCCAGAGCTGGCCAGTTGCAACACCACCGCGCGGGCATCTTCAATGCGCTGACGCGCCAGAGGCGACAAGGAGACAGCCTCACCCCCTACGGCCACACGCAGCAGGTCGTTCAGGTCGAGCCACTTTTCTCCAACTTGTAATGTCATGGGCTTGCTTTGTAATGCTGGATGAAGGGGGTCATACGTGTCGGGTAACACGGCTTGCGTGTTGCAGTATTTATCTAAAGCGCAAGCGCTGTCCCAGCCCCATGCGCTGGGCTTTTTCAAGCATGAAGGCGCCCAGGGCAATGTCTGACAGCGACATGCCGCGGTGCCAGAACAGGTTGGTCTCATCGGCGCTTTGGCGGCCCGGTTTGTGGCCCGCCACAATTTGCCCCAGCTCGGCGTGCAGCGTGTGCTCAGACAGTTTGCCCGCATCCACATGGGCGCGCAGCGCGCCATAGGGGCCAGCCTTGGCCTGGCCCCAGTGGTCCATTACCATTTTGTCCATGATGTCGGTGAGCGACAGTTCCACCGCGCTCATGGTGCCGTAGGGAATAACGCAGGCGCCTTTTTTGATCCACTCGGTTTTGAGCAGGGGCTCGGGTTTTTCCAGGCGCGAGGCTTCCACCACGATGTCGGCGCCACGCACGCAAGATTCCCAGTCGGTGGTGACGGTGATTTTTTTGCCCAGGTCGCGCTCTAGCTTTTCAGCAAAGGCGTTGCGGCTTTCGGGGCGGCGCGAGTGCACACGAATTTCGTCAAAGTTGAAGATCGAATCGAGCAGGCGTACGTTCCAGTAAGAGGTGCCGCGTGCGCCAATGTGGCCCAAAATTTTGGAGTCAGCGCGGGCCAGGTGTTTGGCGCCCAGCGCGGTGATGGCGCCAGTGCGCATATCGGTGATGTCAGAGGCATCCACAATGGCCACCGGCGCGCCAGTCTTGGGGTCAAAGAGGTTGAGAACGGCCAACTCGGAGGGCAGCCCAATTTCGTAATTTTTGTAGTAATCACCCACCACCTTGACCCCCGCCAAGCCCAGTGGGCGAATGTAGCCACGCAGCACATTGAAGTGGCCGGGGAAGTCTTTCTCGGGCACCAGGTGCATGCGCGGTTCTATGGTGACTTGCTGGTTGCCTTGCGCATGGAGGGCCTGCTCCACCGCCCCAATGATCTCGGCATTGGTCAAGGCCAGTGCTTGCACATCGGGATGGTTCAGGTAGGTGAGGTAAAGCTCGGTGCTGTTGTTGGACATGTCGGGGTAAACTTTTTTCAGGAACGGGTGAGTTGGGGGGCGGCAGCTTCCAGCGCAATCAGCTCGGCCAGACCTTTTCTAAAACGGTTGGCGGCCATGTCCAGCAGCAAGCCGGTGGTAGGGGTTGTTTTGTTTTTCATACCCTGGTGCACTGCTTCAAGAATCAGGCGGTCTTCTTCAAAGGCCATGCGAGCACCCTTGGCGTTGCGCTCTGTAATGTCTTGGTCCTGCGGGTCGGTGTTACGGTGCTGCAGCCAAAAATACTGGCTGTGGTCTTCATCAATGGGCGTGAGAAAGTTATAAGAAATCATGCGGTAGGTGTCGGGGCCTTCCTGCATGTTGGGGCCACCTTGGCCCGCTGGGGTGTAGATGCCCATGTTGACGGCCAAGGACGGGTATTGCACCTCGTAGTGCTGTAGTCGGTCGGCATTTCCCTTGAACTTGACCAGCGGCGCATAAAAAGGCGGCGGCGGTTGGTTCAGCAGCCAGCGGCTGCTGACCACACCTTGGGGGGTAACTGTGAGCTCCAGCGGCGTGTTATCGGTACCTGCGCCGGCAAAAGAACTGCGGTGTACCCAGGCCACGTGGGAGGGGTCCAGCAGGTTGTCTACCAGCCAGAGGTAGTGGCAATCAACCTGCATGCTCTCGCCCTGGGTCATGTGCCAGTTGGGGTTGTTGTAGGTGGGTATGTCGATGATGGGGGTGGTCAAGGCCCGGTCAGGGTCACCCATCCAGATCCACAGCAGGCCATATTGGTCACGTACCGGGTACGAGCGCACTTGGGCCAGGGGCGGAATACGCGTTTGCGTGGCCGCGTCGATGCACGTACCAGCGCAGTCAAAGGTCAGGCCGTGGTAGCCGCACTCCACCGCATCACCTTTGAGGCGGCCCATGGACAAGGGCAGTTTGCGATGCGGGCAGGCGTCTTCCAGGGCAACGGGTTGGCCGTCTTGCGTGCGGTACAGCACGATGGCCTGGGACAACATGCGAACCGGCTTGAGCATGCGACCCACGTCAGGGGACAGGGCAGCGACGTACCAGGCATTTTTTAAAAAAGTAGACATGGATAGTGATGCGCTTTG
>JBIKZP010000181.1:0-5354 GCA_044354655.1 Rhodoferax sp.
GCTTTTGCCGTAGCCAGACACTGGGGCCACGTTGCTGGACCGCATTCCAGAATATCGCGGGTATGGTCTCACCCGGCATGACAATCTCTTGCTTAGAAGTGTGGAGGGGGAGGTCCCATAGCTTGATCATCGGTCTATCTCCATGTCTTCTTCTTTTTCCAGCGACGGTCGCCACGTACGCCCTCTGCCTTCATTCCCAAGTAGAACTCCTTGATGTCTTCTTTCTCGCGCAGGTCTGCACAACTGCCTTCGGTCACGATGCGGCCGTTCTCCAACACATAGCCATAGTCAGCGGCGTTCAGTGCCATGTTCGCGTTTTGCTCGACCAACAAAATGGTCGTACCGCGCTCGCGGTTGATGCGTACCACGATCTCGAATATTTCTCTGGTGAGTTTGGGCGAAAGACCCAGGCTGGGCTCGTCGAGCAGGATCAGATCCGGCTTGGCCATCAGCGCACGCGAAATCGCCAGCATCTGCTGCTGGCCACCAGACAGCAGTCCCGCATTTTGCTGAGCCCGTTCGCGCAAAACGGGGAAGAAGCCGAAGACTGCCTCAATGTCGTGAGCAATCTCCTCGCTGTCTGTACGGGTAAATGCACCCATGGCCAGGTTATCCCGCACGCTCAGCAACGGAAATACTTCCCGCCCCTCGGGCACGTGACTCAGACCCATTTGAACTATTCGGGCTGGGTCATCAGCAGTAATGTCACGATCCTGGAAATGTATAGAGCCTTTGGCCGGATCGATGATGCCCGAGATAGTTTTTAGTATGGTTGTCTTACCCGCGCCATTGGAACCAAGTACCGTGGCGATCTCCCCGGGGCGAACTTCTAGGCTGACGCCGCGAATGGCCTTGATCGGGCCATACGCACTCTCGATGTTCTGTAGCCTCAGTACGGGCGTAACATGCCCCTGCGGATTTGCGACGGTGGAAGTTGGCGTATTCATTTGACGGACCTGCGCAATGACGAAAGGTCATCCATAGAACCCAGGTAGGCTTCGATTACGCCCGGGTCGGTTTTCACTTCGCCGGGCGTGCCGGTGGCAATAACCTCGCCTTGGTTCATCGCCAGCACCCGGTCTGAAACCTTGGAGACCAGCGACATGTCGTGCTCCACCATCAGCACCGTGACACCTAACTCGTTTCGGATGTCCTGTATCCAGAAGGCCATGTCATTGGTTTCTTCAACGTTGAGGCCAGACGAGGGCTCGTCCAACAGCAGCAGCCTCGGCTCTGCGCACAGCGCCCGCGCCAGCTCAACAACTTTGCGCAAGCCGTAGGGAAGACCGGCCACCATGACGTCCCGGTAATGTTCGAGATGCAGGAGGTCGATCACGTCCTCGGCCTTTTCCCGCGTCCGGTACTCGGCCTCGCGCGTGGTCCTGGTGAATAGCAGGTCTTGCCAGAACCCGGTCTTTCGCTTCGTGTGGCGGCCGATCAGAAGGTTCTGCAGAACCGTAGCGTGCTCGAACAGTTCGATGTTCTGGAAGGTGCGCGTAATACCCAGGCTTGCAATTTCTTGTGGTGGTTTGTCGTTCAAGCGCACCAGCCCCTCAGGCCCCCGGTAATCCATTACGCCGGAGGTACAGTTGTATATACGGCTGATCAGATTGAAAACCGTGGTCTTGCCTGCTCCGTTGGGACCGATGAGGGTAAATATCTCTCCTTCTTCGACGTCAAAACTGACATCGTTGACGGCAAGCACCCCGCCAAATTGCACGCGTAATTGCCTGGCTGACAGCAGCGGGCCCGGCGCAGGCTTGGCGGCACCTGTTCCCATGATGGTGCTCATTTCAGTCGCTCCGATTTCTGGAAGGACTTCTGGCGCTTAAACATGCCTTTTCGAGCGAATGGGCGCAACTCGAAATAGTTGCGGATCTTCAGCCAGCGGCCATACAGACCCATCGGTTCAAGAAGCACGAAGGCGATCAATACGAGGCCATAGACTAGCCCCTGAAGTCCCGCCGCCCGCTCAATGGCAGCCGGCAAATAGTCCTTCAGAATCGCGATAGCCTGCGGCATTGCGATCAGAAAAATGGCGCCAAGGAACACCCCGTGGACCGACCCAAGACCGCCAACGACAATCATCAATAGCAAGTCGATCGACTGTGTGATCCCAAATTGCTCGGGCGAGAGAGACTGCATCTTGTGCGCATACAAGGCGCCGCCAATTCCGGCCAGCGCCGCCCCTATAGCGAACGACAGCGTCTTGTATCGGGCAAGATGGATACCCATGCTCTGCGCCGAGATCTCCGAGTCACGGATCGCGACAAAGGCGCGACCGGTGGGCGCGCGTAGAAGGTTGAGCATGCACACGGTCGCCAAAACCGTGATCAACAGGCAAAGAAAATAGAACTCCGTGGCCGAGTTCAATGTCCAGCCGAAAATGTTTGGCTTGTTAAGGCGCATACCAGCGTTGCCGCCGGTCACCGATTCCCATCGCGCAAGGATTTCCTCAACGATGAAGCCGAACGCGAGCGTGGACATTGCAAGGTAAATGCCCTTGACACGCAACGCGGGCAGACTTACTACAACTCCTACTGCTGCAGACAAGCCTCCTGAGACGGCGAGGGCGAGCGGGAAAGGCATACCAGCGTTGGTCAGCACCGCTTGCGTATAGGCGCCGACGCCGAAGAAGGCGGCGTGGCTCAGCGAGAACAGGCCGGTGTAACCCACCAGAAGCATAAGTCCGAGCCCAGCGATCGAGTAGATCAGGATGAAGGTCAACTGTGCCAGAAGGTACTCGCCAGCAAGCCATGGCGCTGCAATTAGGAGCAACATCAACGCGCCGTACCAAAATAGGTGCCCACCATGCTTGGCGATGTTGATGTCCTGCCCATAGTCGGTCTTGAAGATGTATCGCATTTCAGTGCTGCCGGGCTGTGTGCTGCTGGAGGTTCTTGATGAAGTGACTGGAAACCGGACGTGTCCGGTTCTGGCACAACAAAAGCGGTGGGCGAATGGGTTGTTTCATCTAGACTTTCTTGAGCAGCGTTTCGCCGAACAAGCCGTTGGGTTTGATGGCAAGCATCAGGAGTACGACCAGATAGGGCGCCGCATCCTTGAAACCATCGGGCAGATAAAAGCCGGCCATGGCTTCGACGATGCCGATCACCAAGCCCCCGACGATGGCTCCAGGCAGGCTGCCGAAGCCACCGACCACAGCTGCGGGAAATGCCTTGAGGCCGATAAGCCCCATGTTGACATGCACCAGGGTGATCGGCGCGAGCAGCAGCCCGGCCACAGCCGCAACAGCCGCCGCGAGCGCCCATACGATACCGTTGAGCCGCTTCACCGGTATTCCCATGTAGTAGGCAGCGAGCTGATTCTGCGAAACCGCCTGCATGGCGATACCCACCTTGTTGTAGCGGAACAGCAGGTAGAGCAACGCGCACAGGACTGCTGTTACAGCTATCACCACCAACTGCTCGGCGCTGACGACCAGTTCGGCGAAATTCCAGATACGGTCCTTATACGGCGCAGGCAGCGCATGCGTTTCTGTGCCGACATCGGGGATCATGGTGATCAGCGAGCGAATCACATAGCCGACGCCGATGGAGAGCATGATGACCGAAACCGCGGACTGACCGAGGATCGGGCGGATGACTGAACGCTCCACCATAAGGCCGAACAGCGCCAGGGCAGCGATGCTGCCAAGTACTGCGAGCCAATAGGGAAATCCCAGCAAGGCCATGCCGGCGACACCCCCGAAGGCGCCCAGCATCATGATTTCACCCTGAACAAAACTAACGGTCTCGGTGGCCTTGTAAATGAGGACAAAACTCAGCGCGACGAGACCGTAAATGCAACCTTGACCGATGCCGCCAATAATCAGTTGTAGAGATTGCACGTCTTCTCCTGTTCAAGCCTGCACGCTAGTAGCAGTAATTTGTTGCCTGTACTTTTGGCAGTCGGCTCCACCCCAGCGTTGCCTTGCTGCGCCATACCCTGCCCAGGGACTAGATCCGCTGCTAGGGTGACGCTTCGATCGCCGCGGCCCTGTAGGTATTGGGTAGGCTTCACGCCCATGCGAAAAGTGACGTCCTCGGGCCGATCAGAAGAAACGTCAGTCAAAAGGAGACGGGTCTGGTTGCGGGGAACGCCCGGTTCAAGTTCCTCAAGCAGCCGTTTGGCCGAGAAGGCCGTGACCAAATCGGGCTGGTCGACACATGCGATTCGAGAATAAGTATGCTGGACCGGCTTGTGCACTGGATACATCGAGCCGTAGCCCATCAGTTCCAGCCTCAGATGCATGTCAATGGACCAAGCGCGCTGTGCTTTCGTGTGGCTATTCGCGATTGGCGTGATGTGCTTCGTCCTGAACGTTTTCTTGAGCGACGATGGGGCGTGCGAATAATGCCTCGCATAGTTGGTTTGCAGAAAGTTGTGCAGGCCAGGCCCGTCGATGGCGAATGACATCCCCGCCGGCGCGGTGAAAACAATATTTGTCCTCTCGGATTTCATTAGCTGCAACCTTTCGTTCTGTTTGAGGTGGCTGTGATGCGCGGGGAATGAAATTAATGCAATCAGTGTATCAAACAATCGTTTGGTTATGAAAATTCTAAAAAGGGCCGCCAATGAGCATGCCTTGGCTGGCGACAGGTAGATTTGGTCGCGAGTGACCGTTTTTCTTCACTTTTGGTGATCCGACTATTACGTTATGAGTCTGTCGTTGATTTCCTCAAGTAGCTTGGCCACGGTCGACACTGCGAAGTGATTCGGACTTCTCTTACCCGGGTGTCCTAGTTACAGCAAACCGAGGCGAAATATTTGACGCACAGCCTACTTTTTCATGACTGCTGCAGCGCGCGCCTTGTAGGCCTGGGATTGCCATTGGAAGATCACACTTCTGTGCTGGAATCGCCATACGCCTACAGCATCGCGTACCAGTTCATCCTCGTAGTTTCCGTATCCGGCCACGGCGCCGTCGGCGAGCGCTATCAGGAAGAAATAGGCTGTGGCATGCGCGACCTGGCCACAAATGCTCTTGACCCAAAGATTGGCGTAGTGGTGTCGGGGCCGATCTCCCTTGTGCTGCGCCATGGCGCGGAGTTGTTCCGGATCCTGGAAACATGTCTCACCGACCTGAAATACCCCGCCCCGAGCAAAACAGTCGACGAAAGAGTCGCCGTCGTTCTGGTCAAATGCAAAACAGTAACGCGAATACAGCGTCTGGATTGCAAAGAAGTCGCCGCCAGAGGTGTCTTCCATATCACTTTCCTCCAATCCCGAATACTCTCCGGTACCGAAAGGCCCCTAACGGAATTTGCAAGACTCGGCAGGCTGAAGACTTCCATGGCATGGCAGCCACGGTAGCGTACGAGCATGACGTGCATACGCACGTGCACAAAGAT
>JBIKZP010000182.1:0-5317 GCA_044354655.1 Rhodoferax sp.
GGGTGTCACCGCTGAACACATGTTCGCGCCAAACAAAGCTCATGCTGCCCGCAGTGTGCCCCGGCGTGTGCAGGGCCAGCAGGGTTTCCTGGCCAAAAGGCAAGGTGTCACCGTGTTTGAGCTGAACGGCCGCAGTGAGAATGCCGCAGCCCTCGGGCGCAGCGGTTCTGGCCCCCGCCAGCTCGGCCAGTTGCCCCGCGCTGGTGATGTGGTCGGCATGCGCATGGGTCTCTACCGTCCACAGCAGTTTGAGCCCATATTGGCGCAGCACGCCCAGGTCCCGCTCAATTTGCTCGTCTACTGGATCAATAATCAGTGCTTCGCGCGTGGTCTCATCAAACAAAACGTAGGTGTAAGTGCTGGAGCGGGTGTCAAAAAGCTGAATGGGTGTCATGGCGTGGACTCTGGAAATGGGCGATGTAGGGGGTATTGGGATAGCTGTGTTGCAAGGATAAGCCAGATTGAATCGACAGGGTTTGTTTTGGCACAGCAGAAGGAATTGCACGTCCCAGGGCAGCCGGTTGTATTTTTTTTCAATCATTCGTGAAAAAATTGAAGCCGCCACTCGTGGTTTGTACTAAGAAGGCTTGGCCAGGGTGCCTTACATAATTGCTTTTGAATTCGCCCATTCTGTGGCCCTGGTCAGAAGCTGAAACTACAACATTTGGAGACTCAATTGACTGAAAGCAAAACCCCTCGTCGTCGCGGCCTACTCAAAGGCTTAGCCATTGCAACGGGCGCCATGTCCGCCCCCATGATTGCCAAGGCCCAGACTGGCCCCATCTCCATGAGATGGCAAAGTACCTGGCCGGCCAAGGATATCTTTCATGAGTACGCGCTTGACTACGCCAAAAAAGTCAACGACATGACCGGTGGCGACCTGAAGATTGAAGTGCTGCCCGCTGGTGCCGTGGTGCCCGCGTTTGGTTTGCTCGAAGCGGTCTCCAAAGGCACGCTCGACGGTGGTCACGGTGTCTTGGGCTACCACTACGGTAAGCAAAATGCGTTGGCTTTGTGGAGCTCAGGCCCCGCTTTCGGCATGGACGCCAACATGATCTTGGCTTGGCACAAGTACGGCGGCGGCACTGAGTTGCTTGCCAAGCTGTACGCCTCCATCGGTGGCAACGTGCAGTCCTTCCTTTATGGCCCCATGTCCACTCAGCCTTTCGGCTGGTTCAAAAAACCGATCACCAAGACGGCCGACCTCAAAGGTCTGAAGTTCCGTACCAACGGTTTGGCCATTGACTTGTTCACCGCCATGGGCGCTGCTGTGAACGCCTTGCCAGGCGGCGAGATCGTGCCTGCGATGGACCGTGGCCTGCTGGATGGCGCTGAGTTCAACAACGCCACATCTGATCGCCTGTTGGGATTCCCCGATGTCTCCAAAGTCTGCATGCTGCAAAGCTACCACCAGAGCGCTGAGACCTTCGAGATCATGTTCAACAAGACCAAATACGATGCGCTGCCTGCGAAGTTGAAATCTGTGATCGCGATCGCGACAGAAGCCGCCTCGGCCGACATGTCTTGGAAAGCCATTGACCGCTACTCCAAAGACTATGTGGAATTGCAAACCAAAGACAAAGTCAAGTTCTTCAAGACGCCCGACGCG
Source organism: Rhodoferax sp. (assembly GCA_044354655.1). Lineage (GTDB taxonomy): Bacteria > Pseudomonadota > Gammaproteobacteria > Burkholderiales > Burkholderiaceae_C > Rhodoferax. The sequence goes on from JBIKZP010000182.1 coordinate 1,610, forward strand.
ATCTTGCAAGAGCAGTTGAAAGTCTGGACTGAAATCTTGAACAAGAAATCTGCAGAAAATCCCATTTTCAAAGAAGTGGTCGAGTCGCAGAGAGCCTTTGCGGCACGCGCCGTGAAGTGGGATCAGGACACCAACATAAACCGCCGCATGGCGGTGAACCATTTCTTCGGAGCCAAAGCAGCGGCACCCAAGAAAAAAGGTTGATTTTTCTTTGACAGCCTTCTCAGCCATCCAGGTTTCCTGGATGGCTGATTTATTTATGTGGTTCCCTTATGCAAAACCTGTTGCTCTTTATTGACAAAGTCAGCACCTGGATTGGCCAGTTTTTTTCCTGGCTAATCTTGGCGTTGACCTTCATGATTTCCTGGGAGGTTTTCTCCCGTTATGTGCTGGACAACCCCCACGCCTGGGCCTTTGACGTGATGAGCATGATGTACGGATCGCTCTTCATGATGGCGGGTGCCTACACTTTGTCCAAAAACGGCCATGTGCGCGGCGATGTGCTGTATGGCTTTTTCCCGCCGCGTTTACAAGCTGGACTGGACTTGGCGCTTTACATCCTGTTTTTCATTCCGGGTGTTTTCGCCCTGGCATGGGCTGGCTATGGCTTTGCCGCCGAGTCCTGGGCTATCAATGAGCACTCCAACATCACGGCCGACGGGCCGCCGGTGTACCCTTTCAAGACCATCATCCCCATCGCGGGCGCCATCTTGCTGGCGCAGGGTCTGGTGGAAATCGTGCGCTGTATGGTTTGCCTGAAACAAGGCGCCTGGCCGTCGCGCGGCGAAGACGTTGAAGAAGTTGACGTCGAGAAACTCAAAGAAATGGTGAACGTGAAAGACGAAGACATTGCCAAGCTCGACGCATTTGTTGTCGCGCCCCAGGAGAATAAGAAATGAGAAAAGAAGTCTGGTTTGGCCTGTCCATCATGGCCGCGGTCGTGTTGGCTGCTTTTGTATTGCTGCCCCCCCTGGCCCAGATGACCAATGGCCACTTGGGCCTCATGATGCTAGCCCTTGTGGTGGTGGCCATCATGTTGGGTTTCCCCACCGCTTTTACGCTGATGGGCATGGGCATGGTGTTTGCCTGGATTGCCTACCGAAGTTCAAACCCCGCATTGGCGGTGGATCAGACGCTGGACCTGATGGTGCAGCGAACCTACTCGGTGATGTCCAACGACGTGCTGATTTCGATCCCGCTGTTTGTCTTTATGGGCTACCTCATCGAGCGCGCCAACCTGATTGAAAAACTGTTCAAGAGCATGCACCTGGCCACCGCGCGCGTGCCTGGCTCGCTGGCTGTGGCCACCATCATCACCTGTGCGATTTTTGCCACCGCCACCGGCATCGTCGGTGCGGTGGTCACCCTGATGGGCTTGTTGGCGTTACCAGCCATGCTGCGTGCCGGTTACAGCGTTCAACTGTCTGCCGGCGCCATCACGGCGGGAGGTTGTTTGGGCATTTTGATTCCCCCCTCTGTCATGCTGATCGTCTATGGCGCCACCGCAGGCGTGTCAGTGGTCAAACTGTACGCCGGTGCATTTTTCCCCGGCATTATGTTGGCCTCCCTTTACATCTTGTATGTGGTGGTGATCGCCAAGTGGAAACCGCATCTTGCGCCACCCATGTCGGCTGAAGACCGGCACGTCCCCTTGCCCGCTTTTGCGCAAGTAGTCTCCACCAGCGTCAGCAACAAAGTTTTGCCCGGCCTGGTGGGCGCCATCAAAGGCAAACGCAATGCCGCTGTGCCCATGCGTGATTTGCTCAATCATTTGGTGATTGCGCTGCTGCCCGCCTTGGCCGTAGCGGTCATCATGGGGGCCATTTTCCTGAAGGTAACGGCGCCCTTGCCCCCGGTAGAGGCTGAAGGCGTGGTCGCCATGGGTGGCGACACAGTCGAGTCCGCAGAAGAAACGGTTGCTGGCGTTGGCGACTTGGCCGAGCCGAAAGAAGAGGGTGGTTTGCAACCGCCCCCTGAAGAAGACGCCGCCGCAGCCAAAACAGCCAAAACTGCCAAAACTTCCCCTAGCGCCAAGAGCGAGCCTGCGGCCGAGCCTACGGCAGAACCTGCGGCCGAACCTGTCGTTGCCGCTGCCGCGGCAAGTGCACCTGTGGGCGCAGCCGCTGTGGCGGTAGATCCGGCCGCAGCCCAAGCACGTCAACCAGCACCCACCAGTTTCTGGGTCGGGCTGACCAGTTGTGCGGTGGCTCTGGCCCTGTTTTATGCCTACTTCAGCTTTGTCCGGTTGGAGATTTTCAAAATGCTGCTGGGTTCTTTTTTCCCGCTGGCTGTGATGATTCTGGCGGTGTTGGGAACCATTGTGTTTGGTCTTGCCACGCCCACCGAGGCGGCCGCTATGGGTTCCTTGGGCGGCTTGCTGCTTGCCGCAGCGTACCGGCGCCTGAACATGCAGGTGCTGCGCGAGTCGGTGTACCTCACCGCCAAAACCAGTGCCATGGTCTGTTGGCTGTTTGTCGGTTCCAGCATCTTCTCTGCGGCTTTCGCTTTGTTGGGCGGGCAGGATCTGATTAACCAGTGGGTGCTGGGCATGGACCTCACACCAGTGCAGTTCATGATCTTGGCGCAAGTGGTTATTTTCTTGTTGGGCTGGCCCTTGGAGTGGACCGAGATCATCGTGATCTTCATGCCCATCTTCATTCCGCTGTTGCCGCACTTTGGTATTGACCCCTTGTTCTTCGGTCTGCTGGTCGCGCTGAATCTGCAAACGGCTTTCCTGAGCCCACCTGTGGCAATGGCCGCCTTCTACCTCAAGGGCGTGAGCCCGCCGCATGTCACGCTCAACCAGATCTTTGCGGGTATGTTGCCGTTCATGGCGATCCAGGTTTTTGCCATTTTCCTGCTGTATACCTTCCCGGCCATTGGCTTGTGGCTGCCTGAGATGCTCTACAAATAAGCCGTCAGGCAAAGCCGGATGACCAAGAAGGGCGCGCAAGCGCCCTTCTTGTTTGAAGAAAAAGACGGTAAGATTGACGTTTACGTAAACGTCAAGCAAAACATGCCCAGGGATACCCCGGGCTGCGATCCTCGGGTCGCTGTTGCCTTCCTGTTTGCAGATAACAGCGTATTACCCGGAGACGCCCCATGACCGACTTGTCCACCGATTACCAAGCCCTGGCCAATTACCGCCCCACGCACAAAGTGCGTTTTGTCACGGCGGCCAGTCTGTTTGACGGCCATGACGCCGCTATCAACATCATGCGCCGCATCTTGCAGGGCATGGGCGCCGAGGTCATTCACCTGGGTCACAACCGCAGCGTGGAAGAGGTGGTGACGGCCGCCTTGCAGGAAGATGCGCAAGGCATTGCCATCAGCTCGTACCAAGGCGGCCACGTTGAGTATTTCAAGTACATGGTAGACCTGCTCAAGGCCCGGGGTGGCGCGCACATTCAGGTGTTTGGCGGAGGCGGTGGCGTGATTGTGCCGCCTGAAATACGCGAACTGCATGCTTATGGCGTGGCGCATATTTTCAGTCCAGAAGACGGCCAGCGCATGGGCTTGGCCGGCATGATTGGCGAGATGGTGATGCGCTGTGACCAGGACCTCGCCAGCTATGCGCCAACCAACATTTCCGCCATCCAGGGCCATACCGATGCAAGCTGGCGCGCACTGGCGCAGTTGATCACCGCGCTGGAAAATGAAAAAGCCCAAGGCGTAGCCAAAGCCGCTCCCGCCGCACCCCTGGCCGCA
>JBIKZP010000183.1:0-5310 GCA_044354655.1 Rhodoferax sp.
ATTCAGGTAGTCCATGACCTCCTGGCCATTGAGGTCCAGCGTGACCAGCGTGTTGCCAAAGGGCTGCACCTTGAGCACGTCTTTGTAGGTGATGCGGCCTGCGGCAATCGAGTCGCGCACGCCACCGGCGTTGACCACGGCAAAGTCGGCCTTGGTTTTCTCCATGGTGGCCAGGCCTACCAGCAAGCCCATGGCGGCGGGTTTGGCGCGCACCACGGCGCGGTCGCCATCGAGCTTGGCATCGGTGCTGCCAATATCCATGCCCAGTTTTTCCTGGCCAAAGTCTTGGTAGGGCTTGAGCAGCGCCAGCATGGTCTTGTCTTCGGCAATTTCAGGGGTGTAGGTCACCAGGCTGGTTTTACCGTCAGCGCCTTTGACCGGTTTTTTCAGGTTGACCGGAATCAATGAATATTTGACCAGTTTGAACTCGCCATTGCGGTACTCAAAATCGGCGCGGCCCACGTACTTACCCCATTCGTGGGCCTGCACAATCCAGGTGCCGTTTTGCCGGTCAGGCTTGCAGTCGGTGCCCGGCACATAGGCCTGGTCGATCACGTTTTCTGCTTTCATGCAGGCCGGGTTCTGGGTGTGGCCGCCCACAATCAAATCAATGCCCCGGGTGGCGCGCGCCATCTCCACATCGCCCGCGGCTTGCGTGCCGTGCTGGCCGTTGGCGTAGTGGCCCATGTGGGTGGCGGCAATCACAATGTCGGCTTTGCTGCGCAGCTCAGGCAGCACCTTGGTGGCTTCGGCAATGGTGTTGCGAAACTCGATATTTTTGACGTTGTCTGGGTGCACCATCTTGTAGGTGTCTTCGGTGGTCAAACCCATGACGCCCACGCGCAAGCCACCCAAGGTGAAAATTTTATAGGGCGCAAACATGCGCTCGCCAAGCTCGTAAATGTTGGCCGAGAGCATGGGGAACTGCGCCAGGTCGCGCTGCATCTTGAGCACCGGCAAGGGCTTGTCAAATTCATGGTTGCCCACCGCCATGGCCTGGTAGCCCAGCAGGTTCATGCCCTTGAAGTCGGGCACGGCGTCTTGCAGGTCAGACTCGGGCACGCCGGTGTTGACGTCGCCACCATCGAGCAACAGGCTTTGCCCGCCCTGCGCCGCCACATCGGCGCGAATGCCGTCAATCACCGTCTTGCGCGCAGCCATGCCGTATTCGCCGTCACTGTTCTTCCAGAAGCGACCGTGGTGGTCGTTGGTGTGCATCACGGTGATGCGGTAGGTCTTGTCTTTTTCAGGGCCAAGCCAGGGGGCGTTGGCACAGGCTGACAATGTGACGGCCACCAGCACATAAAGAGCGGTACGGGTCAGGTTCATGGTGGGGTCCTTAGGTGCCAGGGGCGTCATGTTCGTTGCGGTTGTTGTAGGTCTGCATGACCTGTATTTGCGTTGCCATCAGGGCCAGATTATGGCGGCTGTCTGGCCGCGTCTGCGGGGTTGAAAGTCCCGCTCAGGGCCGCAGGTTGCGGGCGCGGTTGACCTCCAGCTCCGTCACGGCGGGGGCTTGGTTGCCCCAGGCCTGGCGAATGAAGCTCAGCAGCGCGGCGGTGTCCTGGTCTTTGAGTTCGAGCACATAGGGCGGCATACCAAAAGGCCTTGGGTTGTCGCGCGTGGCGGGGGCAAAACCGCCGTAAAGCACGGTTTGCACCAGGTTGGCGGTGTTGCTCAAGGTGACGGCCGAATTGCCCGCCAAAGCCGGGTAGGCCTGGCCCACGCCAGCGCCTTGTGCGCCGTGGCATTGCACGCAGTGTTTGTCATACAGCTTGGCGCCTTGGTTGGTAGCCGCCGTGCTGGACGCTGGCGTTGAGGGGCGAGCAGACTGGGCCACAGTTGGCGGGGCCGGCGATGGGCTGCTGGCCACACTTTTCAAAAACACGGCCATGGCATTCAGGTCCTGGCGGCTCCAGTGCTGCGTGCTGTTTTGCACCACCTCGGCCATGGGGCCGGTGACCGCGCCCTGTACGGATACGCCACCGGCCAGCAGCGTCAGGCGATGTGCCTGGTTGGCCTCACTCAGACCGGCTTCCTGGGGGTTGCGCAAGGAGGGGGCGTACCAGTTTTGCAGCGGCATCATGCTGCCGCCCAGCTCAGCGCTGTTTTGGCTGGCGCCCAGCGCATTGCGCGGGGTGTGGCAGGCGCCGCAGTGGCCCAGCCCGCGAACCAGGTAGGCGCCGCGGTTCCATTCGGCGCTGCGGCTGCTGTCTGCCTGCACCGTGCCGGGCTTGAAGTACAGCGTGCGCCAGACGGCCAGAGCGGTTTGTGTGCTGTAGGGCCAGCGCAAGGTGTGGGGCGTGTTGGCTTGTGAGACCGGCGCCAGTGTTTTCAGAAACCCAATCAAGGCGTCGGCATCGGTACGGCTCATCTGGGTGAAGTTGGTGTAGGGGAAAGCCGGGTACAGCAGGTGGCCATCGCGCGAGCGGCCTTCGTGCATGGCGCGCCAGAAATCGTCGGCGCTCCAGCGGCCCAGGCCGGTGTTGACGTCGGGCGTCAGGTTGCCGGCGTAGACCGTGCCAAAGGGCGTGTCAATGCCCCGGCCACCAGCGTAGGGCGCGCCACCCTGGGCGGTGTGACACGACATGCAATTGCCCACGCGTGCCAGGTAAGCCCCTTGGGTGATGACGGCAGGCGACACGGCTGCCGTTGTGGCCCCTGCAGGCAGGGTGGCGCTGCCGCTGGCCCGGGTGGGCACAGGCCAGGAGGCCTTGCCGCAGCGCAGAGCGGGCGAATCGGGGGGCATGACGGCCAGGGGTTTGGACTTGGCCGGCACCGCTTGAGAGGACAACCAATGTGCCAGCGCGCTGACATCGTTGCTGCTGAGCTGGCCGGCAATATGGGCCATGCAGTCGGGTGCCATGGCCTGGCGCTGGCGGGTTTGCCAGGCGCCTAGCTGGGCGTTGAGGTAATCGCGGGGCAAGCCCAGCAAACCGGGAACGTGCGGAGCGGCGCCGGTTAAAGCAGCGCCGTGGCAGCTGGTGCAGGCCGGCAGTTTTTGGCGGGCGTCACCGTTGAGCGCCAGCGTGCGGCCGCGTTCCAGTACCTGGGCCGATGCCGTGGACGCCACGGGCGCGGGGTAAGACACATCAAGCGCTGAGAAGTACTGCGCAATTTCCAGCAGGTAAGCGTCTGACAGGGGGGCCACCAACCCGGCCATCAAGCCGTAATGGCGCCGGCCGTCCCTGAAGTTGAGCAACTGGTTGTAGAGGTAGCCCGCTGGTTTGCCGGCCAGCCGGGGGTAGTAGCCATCGGGCCCGGCCCGACCGTCTTTGCCGTGGCAAACGGTGCAGGCTTGCGTGCGCTGGGCCATGCTGTCCTCAAACGGGGCGGCCTGTACCGTCAGCGAAAAAAGCCAGGCTAGCAGAAAGAGGAGGAGCAAACGCATGAATGAACGCAACATGGGACAACTGAGGGGAACAGAGGAGAACGGAAGCTTACGAAACACTGGGCTTGAACCCGTCAGGGCCGCGCCCACGTGCCAGCTGATGCTACTACGTGGTGTGTTGAAAATGGCGCGGAAAAACACCCCCGGCGCCCAGGGCTGCTTTAGCGGCGACAATTGTGCCCTCATTTTTAATTTTCCGCCTGGGCCCTCCCCAGGCCGTTTCCATGTCCCCTACGTCCCTCATTGAAGTCCGTCCCGCGACCCTGCGCGATGCCAAAGCAGTTGCAGAAATCCACATCAGTTCCAGCCGAGCCGCCTATAAAAGCTTACTTTCCGACGACCAGATCATCAGCGTGCCGCTGGACAAATGCCAGGCCTACTGGCGCGAAGCCATTGAATACAGCGAGCCGCAGGTGCATGTGGCGGTAGAAGACGGCAAGGTGGTGGGCTTTGTTGGTTTTGACCGGTCACGCGACAAAGGCACGCCCAACACCATGGGCGAAATTTGGGCTATTTACGCCGCCCCTACCCATTGGGGTCAGGGTGTCGGTTTGAATTTGTGGGACGCTGCGCGCGACGGCCTGATAGAAGAGGGCTGTACACAAGTCACGATCTGGGTGCCGCTGGGCAACGAGCGCGCCTTGCGCTTTCATGACATGGCGGGCTTCAAGCGTGAGATGAACACCATCAAGACCGTGCCCGTGGGCGCGGTCAAAATTGAAGAAATTCGGCTCAAGCGCGTCTTGAGCTAAGGCGCTACTGGCCTGGCGCAGAGGCGCCCCCGTCAGACTGTCAGGTACGGCGCACCACCACGCTGCCAATTGAATACCCCGCACCGAACGAGCAAATCACGCCAACTTCGCCGCTCTGGAAGTCGGCGTGGTGGCGGTGAAACGAGATGATGGAGCCGGCTGAGGCGGTGTTGGCAAACTCGTCCAGAATCACCGGCGCATCGTCGGGCGTGGCATCACGGCCCAGCAGTTTGCGGCTGATCAATTGGTTCATGGATAAATTGGCCTGGTGCAGCCAGAAGCGCCTCACGTCTTGCGGCGTCATCTGGTGTTCTGCCAGGTGGCCGGTCATGTGCTCGGCCGCCAAGGGGCAGACTTCCTTGAACACCTTGCGGCCTTCCTGGTAGAAGAGCTGGTCTCGGTCTTCAGGGTGGCGGTCTTCGCAGCGTGACATGAAGCCTGCGTTGTTGCGAATGTTGTTGGAAAACGTGGTCAGCAGGCGGGTGCCCAGCACCTCAAACGCGCCGGCCGGGGCGTTTTCCAGTCGCTCCACCAGAACGGCCGTGCAGACGTCACCAAAGATGAAATGGCAGTCGCGGTCCTTCCAGGCCAGGTGGGGCGAGGTGATTTCGGGGTTAACCACCAGCACCGCACGCGCCGAGCCACATTTGACGGCATTGACCGCCATCTCGATACCAAAGGTGGCCGACGAGCAAGCCACGTTCATGTCAAAACCAAAGCCCTTGATACCCAGCGCGGTTTGAATCTCCACCGCCATGGCTGGGTAGGCACGCTGCATATTGGCTGCAGCACAAATAACACCGTCAACGTCGGCCACCGTTTTGCCCGCACGCGCCAGCGCGTCACGTGCCGCGGCTACACCAATTTCGGCCATCATGGAAATTTCGCTGTCCGGGCGGGGCGCAAATTTGGGCAGCATGCGGTGCGGATCGAGTACGCCGGATTTCTCCATCACGTAGCGGCGTTTGATGCCCGAGGCCTTTTCAATGAACTCCACGCTGGAGTAGGGCACCGGCTGGCGCGTGCCCTCGGCAATGGCGTTGGCGTGGGCGGCGTTGTCGATGTCGGCGAAGCGGTTAAAGGCTTCTACCAGCTCTTCGTTGGTGATGACTTCTGGCGGGGTGAACAGGCCGGTAGAGCTGATGGCGACTGGGTACATGGCACTTG
>JBIKZP010000505.1:0-5296 GCA_044354655.1 Rhodoferax sp.
GACCTCTCGGCGATGCGTGGTCACGCTGCTGTTACCTACCAAAAAGCGGCCTGAAAAGCATTCAAAAATACTCCATTTATAGCGGTTTTTAAGGAACTTCTTTAGAGGAAATTCGTTCAAAAACAGTAATGAATTTACCACCCACCATTGAGGAATTTGCCGCCCTGCAACAGGCGTTAGCGGCAGCCAAGCGCCGCAGCGAATTACTCAATGGCGAACTCGTTCTGGTGCGCACTGAGCGCGATTTGCTCAAAGAACGGCTTAACAAATTCATGCGCAAGATCTTTGCGGCCAAAAGCGAGGTCAGCAGCCAAAGCCAAAAGGACATGTTCTTTAACGAAGCCGAGGTTTTGGGTGTACACGCCCAAGCGGCCGTACAAGAAGAGCTTGGCAGTGATGGCGACGGCAAAGATGGCACAACTCACAAACGCGCCAAGCGCGGGCGTAAGCCGCTCGATCCTGCACTGCCGCGCCATGTGGTGCGCCATGAGTTGCCAGAGTCCGAACGCGTATGCCCCCATGACGGCTCGCTCCTGAAGGAAATCGGTGTTGAGGCCAGCGAGCAGTTGGACATCATCCCCCAGCAAGTGCGCGTCATTCGCCATGAGCGCGTCAAATATGCCTGCCCCTGCTGCGATGGCGCATTGCGTTTGGCATCCAAACCCGCGCAGGTCATCCCCAAGGGCTTGCTCAGTGAGGGCCTGCTGGCTTGGGTCATTGCCTCCAAGTATTGCGACGGCCTGCCGCTGTACCGCCAGGCAGCACTGCTGGGACGCTTTGGAGGCAGTGACCTCTCGCGCAACACCATGGCGGCCAGCATCGTGCGGGTGGGACAGGCGGTGCAGCCCATCATCAATTTGCTACGCGACCACTTGCTGGCGGCACCACTGGTGCATGGCGATGAAACTCAGGTCCAGGTACTCAAGGAGCCTGGCAAAAGTGCACAGTCCAAAAGTTATATGTGGGCGCAGATGACCCAGGGCTCAGGACCCGAGGGCACTGGGCCACCGATTCGTCTGTTTGGCTACTCCCCGTCTCGAAGCACAGCAGCGGCGCAAATTCTGTACGCCGGCATCACAGCAGGCTCGGTTCTGATGTCCGATGGCTATGCGGTTTACGACCAGATTTCCAACGCTTATCAATTGGTGCATTTGGCGTGTTGGGCGCATTGCAGACGTGACTTCAATGATGCCTTGCAGGCACTGCCCAAAAATTCGCGTACGCCGGATCAACTGGCGGCGCAGTTCATGGCGCTCATTGGTCAGTTGTACGCTGTGGAGGCCAGAGCCAAAGAGCGCACGCTCAACGCCTGCGAGTTGCTGGAGCAACGCCAACTCCACAGCGTTGCTGTACTGCAGAAGATCGAGTCTTTACTGCTGACCAATATTCACGCGGTGCTGCCAGGCAGTTTGTTGGGTAAGGCGTTGCATTACATGAGCGGCCAGTGGGCCAAGTTGACTCTTTATGTCACCAATGGCGCCTACCCCATTGATAACAATGCCTGTGAGAATTCAATTCGTCCTTTTGTGATCGGACGGCGCAACTGGTTATTCGCTGACACGGTCGCGGGCGCTAATGCCAGCGCCAATCTGTACTCGTTACTTCAGACCTGCGCGGTCAATGGCGTTGATGGCTATCAGTATCTGCGTGCACTGCTGGTGGCCTTGCCTAAAGCTCAGACGGCTGACGACTACGAGGCGTTGTTGCCTTGGTCTATTGGGATGCCGGCTGACTGATCAGTCGCCGGTTTTTTGCATCTCCTATTTCGGCAACTCAATTTACGCGTTCACGCAAGGGCGTGGTTAATTGACCGCTTACGGTTAGCTTCCTACAATGAGTCCGCTTGGATCCAACGCCCGCCTGATTTTTGCCAAACAGATTTCAGTATCCGCATCAAAAAGCATTGTGATCATGTGCGATTCACGCGACTCAATCGTTGCTAGGAAGAAGACAGCTCCATCAGGGCTTTCTGACATAGCGTGAAACGTATTAAATCCCGCCTCCAGAAATTTTTGCAAATCGCCCATACCTGCCAGTGATGCGGGTCCTCGCATCATACGCAGAACAAGTTGTAAGCCAGGCGTGTGCGTGATGTTTTCCAGAAGACGTCCCAGTTCCATCACCTGCATCAATTGGCGCAGTCGATCCGAGCGGTGATTCAACAAACGCCAAGCCCTCAAATAGCGCACCGCTTCATCTGTGGCGGGATCTGATAACCAAAGCTGAGCCATCGCCAAGTCCAACCTTTCAGTCAGGCTGTGTAATTGAGCCAAAGAAACTGCGGCTGCCAATAAGGGTGACGGGAAAAAGTGCTCAAGACCGGCTGAAATACGTGAAAATTGCTCATCACGCTGCGAGTAGTCCTTATCGGCATACAACTCACTTAAAAAAAACTCTACCGCCCTTCGGTACGGAGCCTTATGCAAAAAGTCCGAATAGGTTCCCGCAAATCGGCGTGACTGTAGTTGTTTGACCTCGCTGAGTGCTTTCAAAAGCGTTGGCTGGCTATGGGCTAACTGACGAAGCTCATTCACCTCCCTCACTGCGTCATGAATTTGATCTTTAGCTTTCATGACCGTCGAACAAAATCAGGCAGTGCTGTGCCTATGTGCTAAACACCATATACAAATGCTGGGGCCAAATGTTTGGCATGCTAAATTTGATCAGTAAATGTTGACAAAGCCTGGCATAAAAACGCTGACAAACGTAATATAAACGCAGTAAAACTGTGGAGAACTGCGCATGGAACCATTAGACAAGCTTGATCGTATGATCTTGAGCCTACTCCAAGAGAATGGCCGCACCACCTTTGATCAGTTGTCCGAAATCGTAAGTCTGTCACCCAGCGCTGTGTTGCGGCGGGTCAAGCGATTGGAAGATCGGGGCGTAATTGACCGCTATGTCGCATTGGTCAAACCCGAGGCGGTTGGTCTGGGTTTGGTGGCGCATATCCATGTGCGATTGGAAAAGAATACCGAAAACCAAAACCGCACGCCCCGTGATCTGTTTCGTGCCAGCGTGCAGACCTGGCCCGAGGTGGTGGAGTGTGAAGCCCTCAGCGGCGAGATGGACTATTTCATGCGTGTCGTTGTCCAGAACATGAGCGCGTACTCACATTTCGTCATGGATACCTTGCTTAAGCACCCGAGCGTGCAAGACTGTAGGACTAGTTTTGTGCTCGATCGTATCAAGGCCACCACAGCCATGCCACTGCTATAAATAATTTGGGCGCAGGAATCAGGGAAAACCCTTATAGTGACGTATGGCTGATGCAAACGATTCATTCTCAAAATCCCTGGCTGGTCCATTGGCCGATATTGGCGATGACTCATCGGTCTTGGCACAACGTAATCGATCCAGCCGTTCCTCAGTTTCGGTGCCCATTCGATCGCTCAGTGATAACCACCGTGACCGAATAGCCGTCCATTTGCTAGCCTTGTCAGTAAACGACAGGTACCTGCGCTTTGGTTTTGCAGCCAATGACGAGCAAATCAATCGCTATGTTGCACAGTTGAATTTCGAGCGCGACGACATCTTTGGTATTTACAACCGGCGCCTGGAGCTCATCGCCATGGCACATTTGGCTTTTTCGATGGACAGTGAGTTGTCTGCCTGTGCAGAGTTTGGTGTTTCCGTGTCGAGCCATGTGCGTGGACGCGGCTATGGCGCGCGATTGTTTGACCGCGCCGCCATGCACGCTTGCAACGAAGGTATCAGCCGAATGTTCATCCATGCCTTGAGCGAGAACCGCGCCATGCTGCGTATTGCACGCCAAGCCGGCGCCAAGGTGGAGCGTTTTGGGTCTGAGTCGGAGGCGCATTTGTTGTTGCCTCCGGCCACCCTGGACACCCGGCTCACAGAGTTGGTGGACGAGCAACTGGCCCAGACCAACTACCAAATTAAAGTGCAAGTTAAACAATTTTGGGACTTCCTGGCCACCGTCCAGGCGCTGCGCCGTGACGTGCATGCAGCCGAGCAAAACAGCTCAAGTTGACCCTTGGAAATTAGGCCAAGTGGAGTGACTTCACAATCCGCTATCCTAGGGGCTACTCAACAACCGCATGTCCTGCGCTTTATAAGCTGTGTCAGACCCTCATCCCGCCCGCTTTCCTGATCGGGAAGACAAGCGAACCTTTCTCCAAAAACTCGCCGAGTTCATCCATCCCGGGCCCGACTCCACGGATGAACTGATCGAGACGCTGGCCGAAGCGGAAGAAAACCACATCATCGATGCGGATTCACGCGTGATGCTTGAAGGCGTCATTCGCATGGCCGACATGACCGCCGGTGACGTCATGGTGCCCGCCACCCGCATGGACCTGGTCAATATTGCGGACACTTATGAGGTCTTACTCAACGGCGTCATAGACACCGCCCACTCGCGCTTTCCTGTGTATGACGGCGAACGCGAAAACATCATTGGCATTTTGTTGGCCAAAGACCTGCTCAAGCTGCAACGTGCGCCTGAGCTGAACCTACGCGCCCTGCTGCGACCTGCTGTGTTTGTACCTGAGAGCAAACCGCTGAACGACTTGCTGCGTGAGTTTCAGGGCAACCGCAACCACCAGGCCATCGTCATCGACGAGTTTGGTCGTGTGGCCGGTCTGATCACCATTGAAGACGTGCTGGAGCAGATCGTCGGCGAGATTGAAGACGAATTTGACATTGCGGCCGATGAAGGGGACATCTTTGGACTGCCCGACCACAGCTACCGTGTCAGCGGCGACACCGCGCTGGACCGCGTAGAAGACGCCTTTGACGTCAAATTGCGCGGACGCGATCCCGACGACGAGTTCGACACCATCGGCGGCCTGATCGCCCACGAGATGGGTCATGTGCCCAAGCGCGGTGAGCGCCACGTCATGGCTGGCCTCAACTTTGTCGTGCTGCACACCAAGGGCGGGGCGGTCAAATGGTTCAAGGTCTCGTCCCAGGGCAATGCAACGCCCTGAAGCCCTTACCCGCTGGCTGTACGCCGTGCCAGGGCAGTCCTCCCTCAGCGCCTGGTTGCGTGTTGCGGCGGCTGTGCTGGCAGGTGGTGCCCACGCCGCCAGCTTGGCTTGGCCCTGGCCCGCGTCATTCCTTTCCATCCTGGGTCTCAACCAAGGCCAGCCCGTCTGGTGGCTGCAATTGCTGGCGCTGGGCAGCTTGGCCGTCTTGCTCAACACCAGCAGGCACTGGCGCCATGCCGCGCTGACGGGCTGGGTGTTCGCCACCACCTGGTTGGTGGGCGCATTTGGCTGGACCTTCGTCGCCCTGCACACCTATGGCGGCTTGCCGTTCTTGCTGGCAGCAC
>JBIKZP010000184.1:0-5288 GCA_044354655.1 Rhodoferax sp.
AAAAGCCCTGGACCCCAAGCCCAGCGCCGAACCAAATTGCGACAAATGCAGTGACGACCGCAAAGGCAAACCCAAGATTGGCATGGAAATCATCCGTGGCGGCACCAAGGTAGACGGCAAGGATGTATGGGAAGACGGAAAAATTCTGGACCCTGAAAACGGCACCAACTACAGCCTGCGATTGACACCGGTTGACGGCGGCAAGAAGCTTGAAGTGCGCGGCTACGTGGGCACGCCCATGTTGGGCCGCACCCAAACCTGGGTACGGGTGCCGCAATAACGCGTCGTGCCGGGTGCGGGTAGAGCGGTTTTAGAACGGCTGGCTGGTGCTGGCGATTGGTCTGGTGTTTGGGAGAACAAGATGTCTCGTTTCAATGTCAAAAAAGTAGCTGTGCTTGGTGCCGGCGTCATGGGGGCGCAAATTGCCGCCCACCTCGTCAACGTCAGGGTGCCGGTCATCCTGTTTGACCTGCCCGCCAAAGAGGGGCCGAAAAACGGCATCGTCACCCGCGCCATTGAGGGCCTGAAAAAACTCAAGCCCGCGCCGTTGGGCGTGGCGCAAGATGCCGAGCTGATCCAGGCCGCCAATTACGAAGAGCACCTGCACTTGCTGAAGGACTGCGACCTGGTGATTGAGGCCATTGCCGAGCGCATGGACTGGAAGCTCGACCTCTACACGCGCATTGCCCCGCACGTGGCGGCGCACACCATCCTGGCCTCTAATACCTCGGGCCTGTCCATCACGGCGCTGAGCGCGGCCTTGCCGGAGGCGATCAAACCACGCTTTTGCGGTATTCACTTCTTCAACCCGCCGCGCTACATGGCGCTGGTGGAGTTGATCAACACGCCCACCACCGACGCCCACATCCTGGACGACCTGGAAACCTTTGTCACCAGCGCGCTGGGCAAGGGTGTGGTGCGCGCCAAAGATTCGCCCAACTTCATTGCCAACCGGGTGGGTATTGCCGGCATGCTGGCCACCATGAAAGAGGTGCAAAACCATGGCCTGAGCTTTGACGTGGTGGACGACCTGACCGGTAAAAAAATGGGCCGCGCCAGCTCGGGCACCTTCCGCACCGCCGACGTGGTGGGCCTGGACACCATGGCCCATGTCATCAAGACGTTGCAAGACACCCTGAGCCTGGAGACTGACCCGTTTTACGGCAGCTTTGCCACGCCCGAGGTGCTCAAGACGCTGCTGGAGATGGGCCACCTGGGGCAAAAGACCAAGGCCGGTTTCTATAAAAAAGTAGGCCGTGAGGTGCTGCGCTTTGACCCGGCCAGCCAAGACTACGTGCCCGGCGGCCAGAAGGCTGATGAGGTCTACGCCCGCATGCTCAAAAAACCCGCGTCCGAGCGGCTGCAACTGCTGCGCAACAGCGAAGGCGCCCAAGGCCGGTTCTTGTGGGCCATTTTGCGCAACAGCTTTCACTACGCCGCCGTGCACCTGGCGACCATTGCCGATAACGCGCGCGATGTCGACCTGTGTCTGCGCTGGGGCTTTGGCATGAAGCAAGGCCCGTTTGAGCTGTGGCAAGAAGCCGGTTGGCTGACCGTGGCCCAGATGGTCAAGGAAGACATTGATGCCGGCAAAGCCCTGTGCCATGCACCGCTGCCCGACTGGGTGTTCCATGGCCCGGTGGCCGATGCCGGTGGCGTGCACACGCCGCAGGGCTCCTGGAACCCGACCACCGCCACTTTTGTGCAAGCGCGTCGCTTGCCGGTTTATGCGCGCCAGCATTTCCCTGAGAGCGTGCTGGGTGCCAACGCACCCAAAGCCGAGCAAGTGGGCCGCACGCTGCACGAAGACGCCGCCATTCGTTTGTGGACGCTAGATGAAGCAGCCGACGCCACGGCACCGGTGCTGATCGCCAGCATCAAAACCAAAATGCACGCGCTGGACGCCGGCGTGGTGGAAGGACTGGACCGCGCGGTTGATCTGGCCGAAAAAGATTTTCACGGGCTGGTGATTTGGTCGCCCGACGAGATGTTCTCCGCCGGGGCCGATTTGCAGTCCATGCTGATGGGCTTTGCGGTGGCCGGTGTGGCCGCCATTGAAGGTGCCGAACTGGAAATGCAGCGCATGATGCTCAAACTGCGCTACGCCAATGTGCCGGTAGTCTCTGCCGTGCGTGGCCTGGCCTTGGGCGGCGGCTGTGAACTGGCCGCCTACTCGGCGCGTCGCGTGGTGGCCATGGAGAGCTACATCGGTCTGGTGGAAGTTGGTGTGGGCCTGGTGCCCGGCGCCGGCGGCCTGACCTACATCGCCCGCCGTGCGGCAGAAAATGCCGCCAACTCCACCGGCAAGGACCTGATGCCTTTCCTGACCGAAGGCTTCACCGCAGCGGCCATGGCCAAGGTGGGCACCAGCGCGCTGGAGTCGCGCAAGCTGGGCTATTTGCTCGACAGCGATGTGGTGGTGCCGCACAAGGACGAGCTGTTGTTTGTGGCCCTCAACGAGGCACGCGCCTTGTTTGCCAGCGGCTACCGCGCCCCGCACAAACGCCAGTTTGCCGTGGCCGGTCGCAGCGGTGCGGCCACCATCAAGGGCTCGCTGGTCAATATGCGCGACGGCGGCTTCATCAGCGCACACGACTTCCACATTGCCGCGCTGATTGCCAACGTGGTCTGCGGTGGCGATGTCGACGCGGGTAGTCTGGTGACCGAGGAATACCTCATGTCGCTAGAGCGCGAAGCCTTCTGCAAGCTGTTGGTGCACCCCAAAACGCAAGAGCGCATCATGGGCATGATGTCCACGGGCAAGCCCGTCAGAAACTAACAGCGCTGTATGAAACAAGCACACCAGTTCGCCCCCGTATCCCACCGATCAAACAGCAAGAGTTCACCATGAAACAAGTTCAAGAAGCCTATATCGTTGCCGCCACGCGCACGCCTATTGGCCGTTCGCACCGGGGGTTTTTTCGCCATATGCGGCCGGATGATTTGCTGGTCAAGGCTTTGCAGTCGGCGCTGGCGCAAGTGCCTTCGCTCGACCCCCACATGATCGAAGACATCATTTGCGGCTGCGCTATTCCTGAAGGGCAGCAGGGGCTGAATGTGGCGCGCATTGGCGCGGTGCTGGCGGGATTGCCGCACAGCGTGGGTGGCATCACGGTGAACCGGTTTTGCGCCTCGGGCTTGAGTGCGGTGCAAATGGCCGCTGACCGCATTCGTGTGGGTGAAGCCGATGTGATGATTGCGGCCGGCGTGGAGAGCATGAGCATGGTGCCCATGATGGGCAACTCGCCCTCGCTGTCGCCCGCCATGTTCAACCACGACGAAAACATTGGCATTGCCTACGGCATGGGCCTGACCGCAGAGAAAGTGGCGCAGCAGTGGAAGATCAGCCGCGACGCGCAAGATGCGTTTGCGCTGGCCTCGCATCAAAAGGCGCTGGCTGCCATGCAGGCTGGCGACTTTGCCCGCGAGATCACGCCGGTCGAGGTGGTGGACCGTGCGCCGAATTTGCAAACTGGCCAAGTGCTTGAGACCAGGCGCACCGTCAGCCTGGACGAAGGCGCGCGTGCCGACACCTCGCTGGAAGGCCTGGGCAAACTCAAGACCGTTTTTTCCGCGCGGGGTTCAGTCACGGCGGGCAACAGTTCACAAACTTCAGACGGCGCGGGCGCCCTGATTTTGGTCAGCGAGAAAGCGCTCAAGCAATACGGCCTCACCCCGCTGGCGCGCTTTGTCAGTTTTGCTGCCAAGGGTGTGCCGCCGCACATCATGGGCATAGGTCCGATTGAGGCCATTCCAGCGGCGTTGCGTAACGCCGGGCTGAAGCTGGATGACATCGACTGGTTTGAACTCAATGAGGCCTTTGCCGCGCAGTCGCTGGCGGTGATGAACACGCTGGGCCTGAACCCGGCCAAGGTCAATCCCATGGGCGGCGCCATTGCGTTGGGCCACCCGTTGGGCGCCACCGGGGCTATCCGCTCAGCGACAGTGGTGCACGCTTTGCAACGCCAAAATCTGCGCTACGGCATGGTCACCATGTGCGTGGGCATGGGCCAAGGGGCTGCCGGTATTTTTGAGCGGGTGTAAATCTGCTCTTCTGAGTTTTCAAGCGGCTGAGTTTCCTGGCCTCTAAGCGGGACCGTTTCGTACGAAGGACTTTCACATGGCCAATAGTTACGCATGAGCGCTCACGTTTTTGACCAGGCCCTGGCCCTGACCGCCTTGCCCGATGGCACCTGGCAAGGCCACACCAGCCCGGCTTACGCCAATATGGTGGGGCCATTTGGCGGCATCACGGCCGCGCAGGTTCTGACCGCCGTGCAGCGCCACCCGCAACTGCTGGGCACGCCTTTGTCGCTCACCGTCAACTACGCCGCAGCCCTGGCCGACGGCGCCTTTGTGGTGGACGCCCGCCCGGTGCGCACCAACCGGTCCACCCAGCACTGGTCGGTTGAACTGCGGCAAAACGAGCAGGTGGTGCTCACCGCCACCGCTGTTACCGCAGTGCGGCGCGACACCTGGAGCCTGGACGACCACGCTCTGCCCGCCGTGCCTGCGCCGGCTGATGTGGCCCAGTCGAGCGCGAAGCTGGCATCGGCCTGGCTCAACAACTACGAGTTTCGGCCGATCTCGGGCATGCCGCCCAGCGAGTGGGACGGCAGCGGGCACGACAGCCTGACGCGCCAGTGGGTGCGCGACAAGCCGGAGCGTCCGCTGGACTTTGCCGCGCTGGCCTGTCTGGCCGATGTGTTTTACCCCCGCGTGTGGCGCCGCCGTGCCACCTTTGTGCCAGTCGGCACCGTGTCCATGACGGTGTACTTTCACGCCGGCCCTGAGCTGCTGGCGAAAACCGGCACCGGCTACTTGCTGGCGCAGGCGCAAGCGCAGGCTTTTCGCAATGGCTTTTTCGACCAGAGCGCGCAACTCTGGAACGAGGCCGGTGACTTGCTGGTGACCACGCACCAAATCGTTTACTTCAAGGAATAAGCGCTATGTCCCAGCAACCGGTGGCTCTCATCATTGGCGCGGGGGACGCGACGGGCGGCGCCATTGCCAAACGCTTTGCCCGTGAGGGCTACACCGCCTGCGTCACGCGCCGCAGCCTAGATAAATTGCAGCCCTTGCTAGAGCAAATTCACGCCGAAGGCGGCCGGGCCCACGGCTTTGCCAGCGATGCACGCCAAGAAGAGGCGGTGGTAGCGCTGGTGGCGCAAATTGAGGCCGACATAGGGCCGATTGAGGTGCTGGTGTTCAACATTGGTGCCAACGTGCCGTGCAGCATTCTGGACGAGACTGCCCGCAAGTATTTCAAGATCTGGGAGATGGCCTGC
>JBIKZP010000185.1:0-5280 GCA_044354655.1 Rhodoferax sp.
GACGCACGCGGTACCACACAACGTATTGTTGTGATGCCTGTTTCCGACACGCACGCCCAAATACTCGGGTCTTTGGCACAAGGCGGCGAGACGGTTCGCGTGGTGATGGTGGACGGCGTGGAACAGTTGACTTACTCAGGTTACAGGGCCCAGAAAATGTGATGCGCAATAAAGATATCCACCAAACCAAGGTAATTTTTTAACGCTTGTACGACCTGGTCTTGCAAGCCGTAGGCCGCACGCCCAATGGCAAGAAAATCGCCGCTGAAAAAGCTGGTGTGGCTGTGACTGATCGCGGTTTCATCAACGTCGACATTCAGATGCGCACCAACGTGCCCCACATCTTTGCCATTGGCGACATCGTGGGCCAACCCATGTTGGCGCACAAGGCGGTGCACGAAGCACACGTGGCGGCTGAAGTCATCGCCGGCGAACTGCAAGGCAACAAAGAACTGGCCGCCGCTGCGTTCAACGCCCGCGTCATCCCCAGCGTGGCCTACACCGACCCCGAAGTGGCCTGGGTCGGCCTGACCGAAGACCAGGCCAAGGCGCAGGGCATCAAAGTCAAGAAGGGCTTGTTCCCCTGGACCGCCTCGGGCCGCGCCATTGCCAACGGCCGGGATGAGGGCGTCACCAAACTGCTGTTTGACGATTCACCCGAGGCCCACGGCCACGGCAAGATTCTGGGCGGCGGCATGGTCGGCACGCACGCGGGCGACATGATTGGCGAGATTGCGCTGGCGATTGAAATGGGCGCAGACGCGGTGGACATTGGCAAGACCATTCACCCGCATCCGACCCTTGGTGAGTCTATCGGCATGGCGGCGGAAGTGGCGCATGGCAGTTGCACGGACTTGCCGCCTAGCAAGAAGTAAACCTGTCTTCAGGCCAATCTCACAAAGCCCGATCCGGCAACGGATCGGGCTTTGTGCTTTGCGCGCTCGAACAAGCGCCGCAGAATTCTGTGTATTTGCACAGTATTTTTGCCAGCCACCTCCAAACCCAAGTGCTACAACCCGCGCCACCCCGAGCGCACACTGCTTTACCAAACCATAGCCGAGCACTACGAGACCTGGTTTGAGTTGGCCAGTGCAGGTCAGTTCGACGGTCAGGGCGACCACCACACTCCCAAGCCCTATGTGCGCCAGGCATTCCGTAAGTATCTGGAGTCTGGCATCTTTGCCCACGGCTTCGCGCGCGCCCGCTGTGGCGACTGTGGACACGATTACTTTGTGGCCTTCTCCTGCAAAGGCCGTGGAGTCTGCCCATCCTGCAACGCGCGGCGCATGGTGGAGACGGCGGCACATCTTTGCGACCATGTGTTTCCCCGCCTGCCGGTGCGCCAGTGGGTGCTGTCGGTTCCCAAGCGGCTGCGCTACTTCATGCAACGCGATGGGGTAGTGCTGAATATGGTGCTGCGCATCTTCTTGCGGGTCATTGCGCAAGGCCTGCAAACTCATGCGCCAGGCGCCGCCAATGTAGACACCGCCGCCTTGCACATCGGTGCGGTCACCTTCATACACCGCTTTGGCTCCAGCCTGAACGATCACGTGCACTTCCATGTCTGTGTGGTCGATGGGGTGTTTGAGGCGGTGGCGGGCGAGGAGGGGGTTTGTGACGGTGTCATCTTCCACCCGGCCACCGGCGTGTATGCGGATACCGTGGCCCAAGTGCAGGCCAGCTTGCGCTTGCCGCTCCTGCGCCCCGACGCCACGGGCAACTGCACAGCCCCAGTCATCCGCCCAGCCAGCTGCCACTGGCGAAAGCGCCGACGAGACAAGGGGCCCCGCGCCGATGGGCCATGCAATTGCTCCCGCACCCGAGCCGGTGCCGCCCAAGCGAGCGGCCCACTACCTGTGGGCGGTGCTGATTGCCCGCATCTACGAGATGTTCCCGCTTTTGTGCCCGCTGTGCGGTGGGCAGATGCGCATCATCGCCTTTATCACGCACAGTGCCGATATCCGGCACATCCTGGAGCACATCGGTGTCGCCTGCGAGCCCCCGCACATTTCCCCAGCTCGCGGGCCGCCGTTATGGGAGCGCTGTGATGCGCTGGCAGGTGAAGGCAGTCAGATCGTGTCGGAGTGGGATCTGGCGGCGCAACCGACACCGGACTGTGAGGTCGATCAGCGCGTCAGTTGGTGACCAAAACGGCACATCCCATGGGCCGCTATGGGAGGCTGCGCGCGCGGCGGCTGTGCAGCCCACTCGCTTGGGGCATCCTCGCTTCTTGGATGCTGTGGGCGCTCAAACTGCAGATTTCAACGAGGTCAGATCGCCCAAAAACCCTGCCATACTTGGACTCATGCGGTTGAATTTCCTATCCGTGCCGCTTTGGATTATGGATAGTTTTGGCGGGCGTGCACCACGTTTAACACCGTCACTGTCGCGCCATCCTCTTCCAAAATAACGATGTAGTTTGGGTGGGCGACAAGCTCGAAAGTGTCCGGTGCGCTACCTGGCCGACGCGGAAAATTCGGGTCTGCCAGTCCATCGACTTGCTCGTCGATATGCAGCCACAAGTCGGCGGCGGCTGTGGCGTTT
Organism: Rhodoferax sp.; assembly: GCA_044354655.1. GTDB lineage: Bacteria > Pseudomonadota > Gammaproteobacteria > Burkholderiales > Burkholderiaceae_C > Rhodoferax. Next base: position 2,545 of record JBIKZP010000185.1, read on the forward strand.
TCCCTTGCAATACGTGCCTCGATGCGGTCCAGATCATCACGATAACTCTTCGTGCGTACAACTCGCATCATGCAAGCACGACCTTGCGGGCTGCAACTTTATCGGCGCGGATTTTCGCCCACTCATCTTCTGTGTAGACCTTGTTGGAGCCGTCTTCAAGACCGGCACGCGAAGCAGCAACCTTCTCATTCACCCATTCTGTGTGGGTGAGTGCCGCGTGTGCGTTTTTTAGTCTTACGGCGGCATCTGGGCGCTTGCGCACAGTAGCAACGGGGTCGAAGTTCGCTGCGTCCACCTGGTAGTGAACTATGTGTGCGCGTTCGCGCAAGAAACGGCCAGCCGAATCGACCGAGGGAAATACGCGCTCTTTGGTCTTGCCGTCGCGGGTACGCACAGACACCAAGCGTTCCGCAGTACCGTACTTCACCACGACCTTGTAAACGCTACGGTCGGCGACCACGCGAGCGTCGCGGATCGCGTTGGCATCCACTAGGTCCTTGAGGCTTTGGGGGGAGATGAAAAGCATGTTTGACAACTCGCTTATAGTAAATGATGCATGAATTTTAATTAGTAATGCAACTTACCGCAAGCAATTAAACGGCAATCAGCTAAACATAACGCCTGGTCGGGTCTAGTACGTTTGGCCGTCCTGGTTAGTGATGCCGCGCAGGCCCACACCAAAGGCGTCGAAACCAAGCCGGTGGCGCTCGGCGCTGTAGTCCCGTTGGTCATGGTGGTGGCCGTGGAAGCTGGTTCTAACGCCTAAGCTGCGGGCCAGCTCGTCAATCGCGGCAAACCCGTGCGGGTGTGCGCTGGGGGCTTCGTGCGTCACCAGAATGTCGGCACGCTGCTTTTGCAAGTTCTCAAAATCGACCGGAAAAATGGTGCTGCGGTGCGTGAGCGGCAAACCGCCGCGCCAACGGTTGCCCTTGCCGCATTGAGCAAGGTACTGCTGCGGACTGTCAAACCGCGCCGCTGCCGGTGGTGCCCACACCTTGCCTCGGAAAACACCGCCTAGTCCGGCAATGCGCAGGCCAGCGATTTCGACCACCCGGCCATGCAAGTTGCGGTCGGCCAATTTGGAGCCAAAAAGGTGATCGTGGTCGGCTTGTGAATCGGTGTCGTGGTTGCCGTGGATGAGCCAGATTTCGGTGCTGGTCAGGATCGGGGCCAGTTCGACCTCCAGCGGTCTTTGCGCTTGCACGTCGCCCAACAGGATGACGGCTGCGGGCTGGTGTTCCTGGACGGCCTCGATGATGTGGCCGAAATTGCCGTGCGGGTCGCCGCAAAAAAGGATCATTGGATTCTCCAAATTGGCTCCATGTAAGCGTGCCAAGCACGGTAGTCCTGTGGGCATGGTGGCTCGGTCGAAATGGCGACATGGGTCCATGGCTCAAAACGGGTTGCCGCTGGTTTGCTGTGCGCCATTGGCGAGTTTGGCTTGGAGGCCTGCAATGCTGCGCAGGTAGGCCGTCCACGGTGCAGCCTGTTTGTTTGCAACATGCAAATTGCATTCTTCCTGGAGCGAAGCCAAGGCTGCACGCAAGGTGATGGCCTCGGCATCATCGAACTCGATGGTGTGTGTGTATGTTGTCATGTCAGCCATGGACCCGGCAACCGTGCAGCACACGGATCAGGCGCAGCCAGCCGTTCGCGTCGTACTTGTAGACGCCAACTGTGTTGATCTTGGGCGTAACCGGCCACGCAAGTGTCAAGTGCGAAATTTTGCGCTCTTTACGCACGGGTGGGGGTTGCATGGTGCTCACTTTGCGATTCCTAAAAATACAGCCAAGCACCGTTCGACCTCAATGAGCGCATCCGGGTCGATGCGACCAAAGGTCGGACCTACCTTGTCACGCATCACCGTCATGGCCCTGTCCACCATGATTTGAGAGGGCTTTTGCAAACCGTTTTCGGCACTCGGTTGCACGTTGACGCGTAAGAGCGGCGCAGCAACCCGCGTGCTGGTGATGGGCAACACCGTTGCGCTTGTGTGCTCGCCAAATTGGTCGGCCTGGATGACCAACGCGGTCCGGGGTTTTCCAAAGTCGCCTTGCATGGCAATGGTCACCAAATCGCCGCGCCTCATTCCGTCCAGATCGGCCAGCACGTCACCCATAAAGCGCTGCATATCGGTATCGGCACTGTCCGCCTGGGCCACGAGCTGGCACTGTCGGCGGCATTCCTCCGCGAAATCAGGGCTGCGGGTATCCGGCACCCAGATTTGAACCGGGCGCAGGCCCGCCATGCGCAGTGCATCGCGGTGCTTTTTTACTCGGACAGTGAGTGCGGTTGCCATTTGTTGGTCCCCTAAAAATCAGTCACATGTAACGCACTATTCGCGACTGTGCCGGTGCGTGCGCCTCAGCGGCCTTTTTCCCGGTCGCCCTTTTCCTGGTCGGCTGCGCGGCTGAGAGTGCCCTCGTGGATGGTCACGCGGTCGCCTGCTTGCAAGGCAATTCCTTACGGCGCTGGGTACACAGCAACACCCTGCCCGTGGTCGATCACGATGCTGTCAGCGGCCACATACTCGACAACAAATTCGGTCCTCGAATCAGCGCTTGCATAGGCTGCAACCTGGCGCAGTGCATTGGCGGCAACCTGATCGCCGACAGTAAGTACATCAAGGAACATCTGGCCGTAAAACTGAAATGTCATACGCCGCGAGTCGTCCGCATCTACGAGGTGTTCCCACTTTTGTGCCCGATCTGTGGGGGGGGGGGGAATGCGACTGGT
>JBIKZP010000186.1:0-5256 GCA_044354655.1 Rhodoferax sp.
CCTTGACCTGGGCAAACACCGCGCAGGCGCTGGCAAAGTCGGGCGCGGGCTCGGGAATGCTCATGATGCCGCGCAACTGCAGGCGCGGCAACTGCGCCACTTGCTGCGCCAGCGCCAGGGCTTGGTCTGGTGTGACGCCAGACTTGGTGTCGCCCCCGTCCACATTGACCTGAATACACACCTGCAAAGGCGCCAGGTGGGCCGGGCGCTGCTCGCTCAGGCGCTGCGCAATTTTGAGCCGGTCCACCGATTGCACCCAGTCAAAGTGCTCGGCCACCAAGCGCGTCTTGTTGCTCTGGATTGGGCCAATGCAATGCCATTGCAGCGGCAAATGGCGCAGTTGGCTGATCTTGTCCACGCCTTCCTGAATGTAGTTTTCACCAAACGCTGTCTGGCCTGCCGCGTGGGCCTCGGCTACCGCTTCGGGGCCGTAGGTTTTGGAAACTGCCAGCAAGCGCACCGCCTGCGGGTTGCGGCCGGCCGCCTGGCACGCGGCGTCAAGGCGGGTTTGCAAGGCGTGAAGTCGTTGTGTGATGGTGGTGATCGTGGTCATGGTGCTGATAATGAGGCCTCGAGCGTAACAAACGCCAAGGGAGTCCCATGAACATTACACAATTGCTGGCGTTTAGCGTCAAATGCAATGCCTCGGACCTGCATCTGTCGGCCGGGCTGGCGCCCATGCTGCGTGTGCATGGGGACATCAGGCGTCTCAACGGTGAGGTACTGCCGCAGCAAGCCGTGCTGGCGTTGATAGACAGCCTCATGAATGACAGCCAGCGCCAATACTTTGAGAAATTTCTGGAGGTTGACTTTTCTTTTGAGGTGGCGGGCCTGGCGCGCTTTCGCGTCAACGCCTTCAACCACAACCGGGGCGCTGGCGCCGTGCTGCGCACCATTCCAAGCGAAATTTTGTCGCTGGAGCAACTCAAGGCCCCCAAGATATTGGCCCAACTGGCGGTCAAGCCGCGGGGCCTGGTGCTGGTGACCGGGCCCACCGGTTCGGGCAAGTCAACCACGCTGGCGGCCATGGTGAACCATCTCAATGAAACCCGTAACGCCCACATACTGACGGTGGAAGACCCGATTGAGTTCGTGCACACATCCAAGAAAAGCCTGATTCACCAGCGCGAGGTGGGACGTGATACCCACAGCTTTGCTGCCGCGTTGCGCGCGGCACTGCGCGAAGACCCGGACGTCATTCTGGTGGGCGAGATGCGTGACCTGGAAACCATTCGGCTGGCCATCAGCGCCGCGGAGACCGGGCATCTGGTGTTGGGCACGCTGCACACGGCCAGTGCCGCCAAAACGGTAGACCGCATCATTGACGTGTTTCCCGGCGACGAGAAAGACATGGTTCGCGCCATGCTGGCGGAGTCGCTGCAAGCGGTGGTGTCGCAATGCCTGTGCAAAACCAAAGACGGCCAGGGCCGCGTGGCAGCGCACGAGATCATGCTGGGCACCAACGCCATTCGCAACCTCATTAGAGAAAACAAGGTGGCGCAGATGTACTCCACCCTCCAGACCGGTAGCGGCCTGGGCATGCAGACCATGGACCAAGCCCTGGCCGAGCTGCTCAAACAAGACACCATCACCCCGGCCGAGGCGCGCCGCCAAGCCCGCAACCCGGACACCTTTCCTGGCTGACCTATGCGCACCGGCATGCGGCTGCCGATTAAACTCCTGAGCCAACGCGGCGTGCCGACCGATTTGAGTGCTGGCGCCGAAACACGGGAACTCCCATGAGCAGCATCAACAGCAAAACGTATGAACCCACCGCCTCGCGCAAAGTGGCCTTTTTAGGCTTGGGCGTGATGGGTTACCCCATGGCACTGCATCTCGCACGCGCCGGTCACCAAGTCACGGTTTACAACCGCACCCCGGCCAAGTCCAGCGCCTGGTGCACAGAGGCGGCCGACACGCCGAAGCCGCAACAAGCGGCGACGCCGCGGCTGGCCGCACAGCAGGCTGATTTTGTGTTTTGCTGCGTGGGCAACGACGAAGACCTGCGCAGTGTCACCCTGGGCGCCGATGGCGCTTTTGCTGGCATGCAGCCGGGCACCATTTTTGTGGACCACACCACCGCCTCGGCCAGCGTGGCGCGCGAGCTTTTTATTGCGGCCAAAAATCTGGGCCTGCATTTTGTGGATGCACCCGTTTCGGGTGGCCAGGGCGGCGCCCAAAACGGTCTGCTCACCGTGATGTGCGGCGGCGACAAGGCGGCCTTTGATGCCGCGCAGCCAGTGGGCATGGCGTTTTCTCGCGCCTTTACGCACCTGGGTGAGAGCGGCTCGGGCCAGCTTGCCAAGATGGTGAACCAGATTTGCATTGCCGGGCTGGTGCAGGGTTTGAGCGAAGCCATTGCGTTTGGCCAAAACGCTGGGCTGGACATGAACCAGGTGCTCGACGTGATTGGCAAGGGCGCTGCACAAAGCTGGCAGCTCGACAACCGTGGCAAAACCATGGTGGCCAACAAATTTGACTTTGGTTTTGCGGTGGACTGGATGCGCAAGGACCTGGGGCTGGTGCTTGACGAGGCCAAGCGCAACGGAGCGCGCCTGCCGGTCACCGCGCTGGTCGACCAGTTTTACGCCGATGTGCAGCACATGGGCGGCAACCGCTGGGATACATCTAGCCTGATCAAGCGGCTGAAATAAGAGGCTGAAAAGGGGCGGCCTGCGCGGGTCACCCCAGCGCAGGCCGTTCGCGATCAGGCCAGCAGGCTCAGAGTTTTTTGGCGGCAGAAGCGGCCGGGGCAGCGGCTTTGGGCACCAAACCCTGCAGCTCTTCTTCAGTGATGATCTCCAGCACGCGCACCACCTTTTGCACGCCGCTGATGCCGCGTGCTATGTCGGTGGCGCGGTTGGCTTCGCGCTGAGTGACGCGGCCCATGAGGTAAACGGTACCGCGCTCTGTGGTGACTTTGAAGGCGTTGGAGAACAGGTCTTTCACGTCCACCATGCCGGCTTTGACCTTGCCGGTGGTCACGGTGTCATTGGTGCGTTGGCCCAGGTTGGTGTTGCCCATGACCGCCAGCTCATTAACGATCAGGCGCACATTCTCCAGCTTTGACACCATTTGCTCCACGCGCTGCTTGTCTTGGGCGGTGGGCACTTCACCGGTGAGCAAGACCTGGCGGTTGTAGCTGGTCACATTGACATGCACGCGGTCTCCCAGCGCCTCACGCACTTGGCTGGCGCCGCGCAGCTCAATGGTTTCGTCGTCGAGTTGGGTGCCCGAGGTGCGCCGGTCGGTGGCCACCAGCGAGCCCATGACGGCGCTGCCCACGACCAGGGGGGCACAGGCGCTCAAGGTGGCACCCAAGCAACTGGCCAGAACAAGTTGGGTGACAAGACGTTGTGTAGCAGTTTTCATAAAGGGGTCTCCTGGTCTCCGAGTAATTGAGCGTCCACCGCGTCGCACAGGCAGTGCAACGCCAGAATATGAACCTCTTGCACGCGCGCCGTGCGGTCGCTGGGCACGCAAATATGAATATCCGTATCGCGCAGCGCATGCGACATTTTGCCGCCACCACGCCCGCTCAGGCCAATCACCACCATCTCACGCTCATGGGCAGCCTCAATGGCCGCCAGCACATTGGCCGAGTTGCCGCTGGTAGAAATAGCCAGCAGCACATCGCCGGGCAAGCCCAAGGCGCGCACCTGGCGCGAAAAGATGACGCTGAAGTCGTAATCGTTGGCAATGGCGGTGATGATGGAACTGTCCGTGGTGAGCGCAATGGCCCCCAGCTCGGGGCGCTCACGCTCGAAGCGGCCCACAAACTCAGCCGCGAAGTGCTGTGCATCGGCAGCGGAGCCGCCGTTGCCGCAGGCCAGCACCTTGCCGCCACTGGTGACGCAGGCTAGCAGGGCTTGCACCGCATCTGCAATGGGTTTGCTCAAGACCTGCGCGCTCTGGTATTTCAGGTCGGCGCTGTCAATAAAGTGTTGTTGAATTCTTTGCTCTAGCATGGCCGAATGATACCCGGCCCAAACAAGAGGCTGGCGCGGGTTGGCACCCGCCAGCGGCGGCTTATTGGGCCTCAAACGCCGCCTTGAGCCAGGTGATTTGACCCTGCTCCAGCAACACCACATCAAAACGGCACGGGGGCAGCTGGTTCAGGCGCATCAGGTAGTGACGCGCGGCCAGCACAATGCGCCGCTGCTTGACCGTGCCAATGCTGGCGGCCGCGCCACCATGCGCCGCATTCTTGCGCTGGCGCACCTCGACAAACACCAGCGTGCCGTCGCGCTCGCGCATGATCAGGTCGATTTCGCCACCGCCACGCCCGGGCGTCCGATAATTGCGCACCAGCAGGCGCAACTGCGCTTGCTGCAAATATTGCAGCGCGGCTTGTTCGGCCGCATCGCCAGTCTGTTTGGTCGTGCGGACCACGGATTTGATTGGAGGGTTCCCCATTGGCTTCTATTTATTCCTCTGCCCTGCAGGCCGCCCATGAGGCCGCCTCTTCGCAACATTATCAGCCGGGTGCGCTGTTTGTGGTGGCCACGCCGATTGGCAACCTGGCCGACATCACCTTGCGCGCCCTGCATGTGCTGCACTTGGCAGACACCATTGCCTGCGAGGACACCCGCCACACCCAGGCCCTGCTGCGCGCCTACGGTATTGACAAGAGCAGTGCCCAGTTGCTGGCGGTGCACCAGCACAACGAGGCCGAGGCCGCCGAGCAGGTGATTGCCCGGCTACACCAGGGCCAACGCGTGGCCTATGCCAGTGATGCGGGCACACCCGCCATCAGCGACCCCGGCGCCCGCTTGGTGGCCGCCGTGCGCGCGGCCCGCTTGCCGGTGGTGCCGCTGCCCGGCGCCAGCAGCGTAACCGCCGCCTTGAGCGTGGCGGGCATTGGCGAGGAAGGGGCGCAGACCGGGCAATTTTTATTCGTCGGTTTTTTGCCGCCCAAAGCGGGCGAGCGGGCAACTGCGGTGGCGGCGCTGGCGCACGAGGCCCGCGCCGTGGTACTGCTGGAGGCGCCGCACCGCATTGAAGCGCTGGCCGCCGCTCTGGCTGTGCTGGGCGAGCGGTCGCTGACCATTGGGCGCGAGCTGACCAAGCAGTTTGAAGAAATTGCCACGGTCAGCGCGGCCGCCTTTGGGGCCTGGTTGGGCAGCGCGCCCAACCGCAGCCGGGGTGAGTTTGTGCTGGTGCTGCACCCCGCCGCCGTGGCGGCTGAAGCCGGCGCTGAGTTGCGCGTCCTGCAACTGCTGCTGGCCGAGCTGCCCTTAAAGTCTGCCGTCAAAC
>JBIKZP010000187.1:0-5251 GCA_044354655.1 Rhodoferax sp.
TTTTTGCATGAAAGTTAAACAAACCAAAGAGTGAAAGGCGAACACTGAAGCTGGGCTCAAACCCAAATATTGACCATCAGGTCGTCGAATTTAGATTGAAGAAGCCTATGAGTTTGCCACAACGCCAGGCACAAGAAAGCATACCAACCGAGCCAGGAATTGACTCGGTAAAACATGCTATAGGGCCTTAGGTGGTGACCAGCCGCAGCTTTAGCTGAGCCCTTGTTTTGTCATGGCAACGCTCAAGACTAAACTGACCACCAATTGTTTTAGCCCGGGCCATCATGCCCGGCACACCATGATTTCCGGAAGTTCCATAAGGTTGGACACTTTTTGATTTTTCACTTGCGATTAACCCCACGCCATTGTCAAAAACTGAAAGCAAGAGTTCATGCGCATTCAATTGAAGCAGAACATGTATTTCGCTTGCCTGAGCATGCTTGATAGCGTTGGTAATGGACTCTTGCAGGATGCGCAAAATATTAAGGTGAACATGCGGCGGCAAGTACAGTGCGCGCTCAGTTCCAAGGTCATAACTAAAAGTTAAAGCGCTACCTTGCAAGATAAGTTCCTGAAGCAGGCAATGGTCAAAGACTGCATGCTGAATGTCGCCATGCTCATCAATTTGGGCGTTTATGACCAGTCGCAAGTCAGACAGGCATTCTTTAAGAAGTACTTCAATGACATCGGGTTCAAGTCGCCCCTGGCGCAAGCGAAACATAGTGTTGACCAAGCGTGAGCCAATGCCGTCATGCATGTCAAGGTAAATACGGTCGCGTTCTAGACGTGTAGCTTCAGACAATTCCAATTTTTTTTGTTGGCTGTAGCTTTCGTTGAGTTCTATTTCTCGTTCATGCAAACTGGTTTGTAGAAATTCATTGGCATTGGACACACTTATGGCTTGGTCGCGGTATTCAAAAAGCAAGATGCAAGCCATGATGATTGACAATCCTGGGACCCCAAGACTCAACAAGTACAGTCCCTCATGGCTGAGCGACCACCAGTTCCAGGAATCAGGCATCAGGTAGATGTCCGCCAACCATCCAGCCACAGCTACATAGTCATGCAAACCCAGGACAATGCAAAAAACAGACTGGATGAGTAAAAAAATAGCGGGAACACTGCGGGTTTGAAAACAATAGAGCGCTAGTCGAACCGTAGCGTAAAAGTAGAGTAGCAACAGGAAGGTCGTCCAGATCCTGTTCATTAGAATTTCAGATTGAATGCCCGCGACTGTATAGATAAGGGGGCCGCCCACCACATAGGCGAATATCAACAGTATTTGTTTTTTACTCAACGGCTGCTGAATGAAGGAGAAAACAAAAGCCGTCATCAATGACACGAGCGAGCCAATGCACAAATAAATGGTGGCGCGCCACGTCACATACCATTCTGAGGGCAACATTTGTAGCTGCGCCAGACTAAATAAGGTGGCACAGGCTAAGGTGACTAAGCCAGTTAGGGCATATTGTTTTTTCTTTGGGGCGATGAGCCATGCGCTCAGCATGAAGAATCCCATGACGAAACAAAAAACGTTTGAGGTATTGCTCAACATGCTGGTGAAAAAATACGACATCTCGTACACCAGACCCAGATCCCGCAAAGTACCAACATACGGTCGGCTTACGGTCAGATAGGGTGAGTAAGTTGATTGAACAACAGTCAAAACATTAGGCCGACCATCCCGGTGCAGCAACGAGGGTAAAAGTGGTACCAACATGGGCCTGAACCAAAGCCATTGGTAAGCTTCATTGGAACGGGGCAAGCCTGCAACCCAGGAACCGTTGAGGTAAAAGTCTGCACCGTTCACAATTTGCAAAAAAAGGAGTCCATGTACAGGTATGCCGGCAGCACGTTTGGCACCTGCGTCCACAGGAGCGGAAACCATATCAGGCAGATCAAGATTGAACATATAGCTTGATAAGGAACTGCTTGTTTTCCGATCTTGACTATGGGGCAAATGAATGTCTTGGCCTAGGGTTGAAGGCGGTATTTCGGGAAGTATCCTTTGTTCATCTTCGACTTGAAGCTGCCAAAATTTGGCCTGCGTGACAGGCAAGAGGTTGCGGTCTGATTTAGCATTTCCCACCCAGAATATCAAGGCAATAAGAGCGGAAAGACCCAACACACAACTCATCAGGAAGTGTTGTGATGCACGCTCACCCGTTACTACATGATTCATTATGGATAACTTGTGATGAGAGGTATTTGAACCTGTGCATGGGTTTCGTTTTTTATACGACGAAGACTAAAGCGACCGGACACAGCTTTGGCGCGCTCAGACATGCTCGTAAGACCCCGCTTTCCTTTGGACAAGAAGTTAACCAAGTCTGCGCCTTCTTCTTGGCCCGTATCAAGCTTGCCGTTGTCGACAATGCTTAATCTAAGTTCATTTTTAATGATTTCCAACTTGACGTTTACCTCACTGGCACCGGCGTGCTTGATGGCGTTAGTAATGGCCTCTTGCAAAATACGCAGGATGTTGAGGTGGTGCTGCGGAGCCAGTCGAAGGGGCGGATCATCACCCACGTCATAGCTAAGGGTGATATTGTTGGCCTCCAAAAGCGATTCTTGCGTCAGACAATGTTCAAACACAGCACTCTGAATATCGCTCTCCTCATCAGAATGGACATTGATGATAAGACGCAAGTCGGACATGCAGCCTTTAAGATGCTCCTCCACGGTTTTAGCATTGGCATTACCCTGGCGCAGACTGAACATGGCACTGACCAACCGCAGGCCAATACCGTCTTGAACATCCTGGTATATGCGGTCCCGTTCAGCGCGTGTGGCCTCCATAAGTGCCAATTTTTTTTGCTGCTCGTGACTCTGGCGTAACTCCTTCTCCCTTTGTTGCAAACTGGACTGAAGGTGCTGATTGGCAAAAGACACGCTTTTTGCTTGGGTACGGTATTGCATGAGCAAGGTGTAACCCATCACAAAACAGAGCAAGGGTATTCCCAAATTAAGAAGATAAATGGGCTCAATCAGCAAGGTCCACCAACTCCATTGCAATCCTGTAGGAACCAGGTCAGCAAACAGCCCCGAAAGGACTGCGAAATCGTGGTAGCCCAAAAAGAAACAAAAAATTGACTGCACCAAAAGGGCAACAGACCGCAACTGTCGTGTTTTCAAGACGTGAAGCGTCAAGCGCAGACAGGCATACAAGTAAACAAGTCCCAGAAGACTTGTCCAGACATTGTTCAAGAAATTTTCTGTGGAAGGTCCCCCGACTGCATACACCAGCGGACCTAGGCTGGCGTAACCTAAAAACAACCACGTCTCGCGTTTTTTAAGCGGCTCACCAATGTATGCCAACACAAATAATGACATCATGGCGACCATACCACCCGTACTCAGAAACACCACAATGCGCCACACGCGATGCAAATGAATTGGCAGATAAGACCAGTAGGATAAGGAGAAGAAAAAAGCAGCAAGTATTGTGGTTAAACCCGCCAGAGCAAAGATTTTGTCTTTTGGTGAAACTCGCCAGGCCAACATCATAAAAATTCCCAACGCGATACACATCAATCGTGCTGTGTTAGCCAGAAGGGTACTCAAGAGGTTAGTGACTTCATAGACCTTGCGCAAGTGCGCGATAGGGCCAAGATAGGGTCGACCAATAATCAAGAAGGGCTCGTAACTTGATTGCACAATGGTCATCACATTGGGCTTACCGTTTGTGTTGAGAAGATGTTTCGGCAGGGGTACTAGCAGGGGGCGGTACCAAATCCACCGATCAAGCATGTTCGATCCTGGCAATCCTGCTACCCAGGTGCCATTGAGGAAAAAATTACCCCCGCTGTAAATTTGAATGAACAGCAATCCATGAGTGGCCCTGTCGTTCATTTCGCCCAATGAGACTACCGTCTCGGAACTGTCCATGATGTGAAAGGTAAGGGTGTGCGCAAAATGCACCAAAGAACTGCCTTCAGGACGAGGCTCGAAAAAAGGTAATTGAACCGCGCGCCCCCCTTTTAACTTATCAATGTCTTCGGCACTTTGGACATCTTCTGACTGGTTCAATTGAAAAAGCATAGCTTGGCTTTGCGGCTGCAGAATCAACCCGGAGCTTGGAAAGAGCCAATAGGCGGATCCTGCACAGACTGCAAAAAAAAGAATCAAGGCAAGCCATATTCTTCGTGCTTTATGAGTGGCGTTTTGAACAATTAACGCATTGAGCCAATCAAAATCAAACGTAGAAAAAAACTTCAACCGCATTAGAAATTCTTTCAACTTTGACGGAATCCATTGCTGACGGCTACGTGAACGGCCATGGCCCGTGAATGAACATTCAGCTTTTTATAAATGGAGCGCAAATACTCATTCACCGTGTGTGAAGAAAGTGAAAGCTGCTCAGCCATATTCAGAATGGGAACAGCTTTGATCAACAAGCTGAGCACCTGGATTTCTCTGGGTGAAAGGCCAAATTTCTCGATGCCACGTCGGTTACTAGCCGCCAAATTATCTTCTGTGCTTTCCGCCATTTTTTGAAACAGGTGCCTGACCAGCGAAGGGCTAATCGGTGACACACCATTGTGAACAGCAATGATTCGATTGATGATGGCGGGACCAACCTCTTCCTTGAGCAGATAACCCGCGGCGCCAGCTTTGATGCTGCGGGTGATGTGTTTGGAGTCACCAAAGGTGCTGATAACGAGGCTTTGCGCTGCACTGCATGTCGCCTTGATGAGCGCGATCAAATCAACGCCATCCGCATCGGGAAGCCCAAGATCGACCAAGTAAACATCGGCCTGATCGGCTGCAATGAGCTTTTTAGCCTCCTCCCCATTGCTCGCGAAACCAGCTAACTTACAAAGATTTGATGCGCTAATGATTTCCACTAGATAGCCGCGTATTGCGTCATCGTCTTCGATGACTCCTATTGACAGAGACATTTTGAATACCTCACACGAAAAATTGGAAGAGCCCGGAAAATTTGGCTCTTCAGGCCATCGGCTGCCCAAGTTTTAAGTTGAAACGCCGCGTGGCTTGGAGCTGAAGGCCTTTACGTCAATCTATTTATGCCTGAATGGGCCGCTTAAGAAAACAGCTGCGAACCTATAAAGTTACAAATTTTAATATTATTCAAACCATGGTAAAAAAATAATTCGCAGAATTTTTCAGTTTTATATTGAAATTTAACCCGGCGGATTCAAGGACGAACTGCAACACGGTTTAACGAGGCGTGAAACACCTCGTGGGGCGTCTTGAATCCGAGCCGCTTTCTGGGCCGGTGATTCAATCT
>JBIKZP010000188.1:0-5239 GCA_044354655.1 Rhodoferax sp.
GCCATATATGCCCTGACGTTTATCGCCAGCATGGCCGGCGAAGAATTCAAATTCAAGGAAGTCATGGTGTTGGCCACCGTGCTGGCCATCATAAGTTACCTGGCATTCATCGTGCTGCTCAAGCTGCAGTTCCCGGTGTGGCCCACGTTCATTACAGGTTAAGGAGCTAAGACTATGGATTTGATTGCAAACCTGTCGCTGGGTTTTGGCGTGGCCTTCACGCCCATCAACCTGATGTATGCCTTTGTTGGCTGCCTGCTGGGCACGCTGATTGGCGTGTTGCCCGGCATTGGCCCCTTGGCCACCATTGCCATGTTGCTGCCGGCCACCTACGCCTTGCCGCCGGTGTCGGCGCTCATCATGCTGGCCGGCATTTACTACGGCGCCCAGTACGGCGGCTCCACCACCGCCATTTTGGTGAACTTGCCGGGTGAATCGTCCTCGGTGGTCACGGTCATTGACGGCTACCAGATGGCCCGTAACGGCCGAGCGGGTCAGGCACTCGCTGCCGCTGGCCTGGGGTCTTTCTTTGCCGGTTGCGTAGGCACCTTGGTGCTGGCAGCCTTTGCCGTGCCCTTGACCGAAGTGGCCTTCAAGTTTGGTCCTGCGGAGTACTTCTCGCTGATGGTTTTGGGCCTGGTGGGGGCGGTGGTGCTGGCCTCGGGCTCCTTGCTCAAGGCCGTTGGCATGATTTTTCTGGGCTTGTTGTTTGGTCTGATAGGTACCGATGTCAACTCGGGCGTGGCCCGTTTCAGCTTCGATATTCCTGAGCTGACTGACGGCATTGGCTTTATCGTGATCGCCATGGGCGTGTTCGGCTATGGCGAGATCATCAGCAACCTGGGCAAGCACGAGAGCGAACGTGAAGTGTTTACCGCCAACGTCAAGGGCTTGATGCCCAGCAAACAAGACTTCAAGCACATGGTGCCGGCCGTCTTGCGTGGCACGGCTCTGGGCTCTGTGCTGGGTATTTTGCCTGGTGGCGGTGCGGTAATGGCGGCATTTGCGGCCTACACCATCGAGAAAAAAACCAAGCTCCACCCTGGTGAAGTACCGTTTGGCAAAGGCAATATTCGTGGCGTGGCGGCGCCTGAGTCGGCTAACAACGCGGCCTCGCAAACTTCCTTCATTCCCTTGCTGACACTGGGTATTCCGCCCAATGCGGTGATGGCTTTGATGGTGGGGGCTATGACCATCCACAACATCCAGCCTGGCCCGCAGGTCATGACCAGCAACCCCGAGTTGTTCTGGGGTCTGATTGCCTCGATGTGGATTGGCAACGCCATGCTGATCATCCTGAACCTGCCGCTCATCGGCATGTGGATCAAACTTCTGAGCGTGCCTTACCGCTGGTTGTTTCCGGCCATTGTGCTGTTCTGCGCGATTGGCGTGTACTCCACCAACAACAACACCTTTGACATCTGGATGGTGGCCATTTTTGGCACCATCGGCTACTTGTTTATCAAACTGGGTATGGAGCCGGCGCCCTTGTTGCTGGGCTTCATTCTGGGGCCCATGATGGAGGAGCACCTGCGCCGCGCCTTGCTGCTTTCGCGCGGTGACTGGAGCGTATTTGTGACGCGTGGCCTGTCTGCCAGCTTGCTGGCCGTGGCAGTTCTGCTGCTGGTGATTGTGTTGCTGCCGTCCATCAAGGCCAAGCGCGAAGAGGCTTTTGTCGAGGACTGATCCTTTGGTCTTTTGACCAGCGACCCTGAACGGCACCCAGGTTAGGGTTGGCTTTTAAGGGTGTGGTGGTGGACTGCGGACGTGGTTTCAAACTCATTGATACAACGCCTGAGTAGCGCAGCGAGCATCTGACCATGCTTTTGAGTATTCTCAATTTATCATCTGAAATATGGACGCCCTACCCCGCTTTTGGTCCAAAAATGATGATGTGAGTTTGTCTGTACGGCACCAACCTGCTGGATGATGTTCCAGGCCGTGAACTTGCGGTAGCCAACCGAAAATGACTAAAAAGGTGTCGGACAAAATAAGTGCACCCTTCAGATGCAAGTCCGTCAATGGAATTGAACCAAAATCAATGACCTGTTCACGGGCTCTCCCTTAGGTTTGTCTCAGTCACCCAAACTTGGGTTGACATCGCATCATAAAAGCGCATAAGCCCTTGCAGTTGGCAATTGAGGACGAGGTGGAGGTCGTCAGCGATTCCCCTGACATCGGAGAGGCCAAGGTCGGGGACCTGACTGGAATTAGAGTGCATAAGTTCCGATTCAGTCGTCAAGAATATTTGCTTGCCTACAGGACACCCAAGAAAGACGCGTCTCTGGAGTTTTTGATCATCGATTTCTAGCAAGTGGGCGTTCATGAGAATTTTTACGCCGAGTTGAAACAGTACCTGCGACAGGAAAAAGCCCAAGGAGCCGCAAAATGAACCACGCAATGACTGCACAAGACCTCTTTTCTGAAATGAAGCGCATGCCCTCGACTGAGCGTGTTAAATTTTTCTCACTCCTGAGCCTCAACGCATTTCGTGACGATGATTTCAGTCACGAGCAGGTATTTGGTCATTTGGAGCGGGAGCCTCTGTCGGCTTGGGAGGCCGCGCAGTACTTGGAGGTATCGCTGCCAACTTTGCGTCGCTATGTCCAAGCGGGAAAACTGCAACCCAGCCACACCGTCGGCCGTAACCAAATGTTTTCGGCAAGTGACCTGCGCGCTGACAAACGCACCCGCAAGTGAAACGATATTTTGACTCACCCTAGCTTCTTATAAGCGGGCCACAAGAGGGTTATTTTTGTAGCTTTTTTGGTTGCGGTTTGGAGCCACCATCGTGAATTTTTGACAGGCATTTTCTCGGGCTAAGTATCGGCGTGTGCATTGGTACGCTCCATAACCTCCGTGCCAGGCGCGACTGGCAATGGCGACTGGGGCGCAAGCTGCAATTTATTGCCCAACGCAACGAGATGAATGGCGGCCGTCACAAACGCCAACGCCCCATGATCTCAAGCTGGCAAAAATGCTTGCCGGGATGGCTGCAAAACTGCACCCGCAACTTCTTTCGTTTTACCATCTTCAGGCCTAAGACACTGGTTGGCTGGCATCGATAGTCAATGATCAGTTTCTCGCGGTCTTTGCCATCAACTCGGAACTCAACTTGCGCACTGCTACTGACCAACGAATCTTAAAGAACCGGCTTGACCGAGTCTGCGATCCATTTCGGTAAGCGTGCTCGAACGGCGATTGTGATTTTCTTACACTTGACCGGTGACGCCATCGATGCACACACCGCTGCCGATTGGGGTCTGGTCAACCGAGTGGTGGCTGCTGATCAATTGGATGCCACTTGTCTGGACCTGATACAGCGCTGCACCCGTGGTCCCCGCGCTTCCAAGGCCTCAGGCAAGCAGGGCTTATATGAACAGATGGAATCAACCCAAGAGCAGGCATATGCCATGGCTATGAAGCGAATGACTGACGGCGCCTTGACCCATGAAGCGCAGCAAAGTTTCCAGCCCTTTGGTTTATCGGAGGGATTACCACCTTTGTTTATGCCTGGCGCAGGTGCCAAGCTTTAGGTCGGGTGAAGGTCTGGATGCCGTAGGTGGACAGGGTCAGGCCAACGCCGGAGTCGCCGTAGCCGCTCCAGGGCAGGCGCGGACTGACGCGGTCGCAGCAGTTCCAGTACACGGTGCCGGCCCTGACCTGCGCCAGCAGTGTGCGTGCGCGGGCCTCATTGGCTGTGAATACGCCAGCGGTTAGGCCGTACCGGGTGTCGTTCATCAGCGCCACGGCTTCGGCATCGCCGCCTACCTTCTGGATACCGATCACCGGGCCGAAACTCTCCTCCTGCATGATCGTCATGCTGTGGTTCACGCCGGTCAGCACTGTGGGCGCAAACCAATTGCCGGGGCCGGGCAGACGATGACCGCCACAGTGCAGGGTCGCGCCCTTGGCCACGGCATCGGCCACCTGGGCCTCCAGCACATCAAGCTGCTGCGCGCGGGTGATGGCGCCAATGTAGGTGTCCTCCGCTGCCGGGTCGCCAAGCTTGAAGCTGTGCACCGTGGCCAGAAACGCGTTAACAAAAGTCTCATGAATGGCCTCGTGCACATAGATGCGCTCCACCGAGCAGCAACTCTGGCCGGTGTTGTACATGGCGCCATCGGCCAGCGACTCGGCCGCCACTTGCGGGTTGGCGTCATCGCAAACGTAGGTCGGGTCCTTGCCGCCGAGTTCGAGTTGCAGTTTGACCAGGCGCGGCCCCAGGGCCTGGGCGATGCGCTCGCCCGTGGCGTGCGAGCCCGTGAAAAACAGGCCGTCGATCGGTTGCGCCTGCAAGGCCGCACCCACCTCGGCGCCGCCCACCAGCGCAATAAAGACATCGTCCGGCACACCCGCCGCATGCAGCAGGCGGGCCATGGCCAGCCCGGTCAAGGTTGCGTATTCGGACGGTTTGTACAGCACGGCATTGCCAGCCAGCAGCGCTGGCACAAACACATTGCCACCCACGAACCAGGGGTAGTTCCAGGCCGAGATATTGACCACCACGCCCAGCGGCGTGTGCTGGATCTGCTCTGTCATGCCACCGTCGGCGAACACGGTTTCGGTGGCCAGGGTGGCGTCCACCGCGCCCAGAAAGAAGTCGATCCGGCCCATCAGGCCGTTTAGCTCGTTGCGCGACATCTTGATGGGCTTGCCGGTTTCGCGGGTCATGATCGCGGCCAGCGGTTCGAGTTCGGCCCGCACCGCGGCGGCAAAGCGCTCGATGCAGGCCTTGCGGGCAGCCAGCGGCGTGGCGGCCCAGGCGGTCTGGGCGGCGCGGGCGCGCCCAGCTTTGTCGGCGACCGACGCCGCGTCATCCGCGTCCACGGTGGTGATCAGGGTGCCAGTGGCGGGGTTGTGAATGGCAAGGTGGTTCATACAGCGGGTTGGGGTTCTGAAGGGGGTAAGGTTTTGGCGGCCTGGCAGGCCTGGAGGAAATCTGTCAAGAGCGGTGTGTCATCTAGCGTGCCGAGCTCTGGGCGGTGGAATTCGGGGTGCCACTGCACCGCGGCCACGTAGCCGGGTCCGGTGTGTCGGATGGCTTCGATCATGCCGTCATCCGGGCAGCGTGCCTCGACCTCGAAACCGGGCGCCAGGTCTTTGATGCCCTGGTGATGAATGCTATTTATCTTGTGGCTAGAACTGCCAGCCAGCAAATGGCTCAGTCGGGTTTTTGGCACCAAGGCCAGGTCGTGGAAATTCTGGTCGTAGACCTCGGCGTCGCGGTGTTTCAGCG
>JBIKZP010000189.1:0-5235 GCA_044354655.1 Rhodoferax sp.
CGACACAGCCGGGGTCAGTGGCATAGCTGCAGCCGTAGCGACAACCGTAACTGCTTCAACGGTATATGGCTCTGTCAAATTGGAGTCCGACACCGCTTTCACGGTCGAACCCGGCGCCAATGCAGCGGCAGGCGCCACAGGTACCAGTGCCGACCCCACATTTGCCCGATTCACCGCACTGGGCTTTGTTCCAGGCACCACCGAAGCGCAAACCACCGGTCGATTGAATTTTCAGGTGGGCGCCAGCGCCAACCAGCTCATCTCTATTGACCTGGCAGATTTTGGTAAAAACGGCAGCATCACAGGTGCGTTGACGCGCGACGCGGACGAAGTCATCCCGTTTGTGAACATCAAAACCGTGGAAGGCGCTAATGCGGTGATCGACAAGATCAACCAGGCGCTAGACAGCGTCAACGGAACCCGTGCGGTAATGGGCGCGGTGATGAACCGGCTGGAACACGTCATTGACAATTTGACCAATGTGTCCATGAACTCTGAAGCCTCCCGCAGCCAGATTGAAGACGCCGACTACGCCGCTGCCAGTACCGAACTGGCCCGTACGCAGATCATGCAGCAAGCCGCCACGGCCATTCTGGCGCAAGCCAACACCGACCAGCAAACCGTGTTGAAACTGCTGCAGTAATTCGCAGCTTTTAAGCAACCCCTTGCCGCGTAAGAACGATGGCCGCGCAACCCGTGCCTGTTAAAGCAGGCGTCAACTGCTGGCAGTGCCGCCACTTTGCGGTGAGCTGGGACCCACGCCTGCCTTATTCCTGCAAATTGCTGGGCTTTAAGTCACAAGGCTTGCCTTCGGTGAACGTGATGCGGCTCGATGGCCGGGCGTGCCAGGGTTTCGCGGCCAAGCTGGCTGCCCCTGTCGGAAATACGACGATCAAACGCTAAAAAGGCCAGTTTTTATGGTGGCATGAGTCTTGCAGCCCTTCAGATACAACCTGAAAAACAGCAAGACACACCATGAGCTCATCCCCGACAACGCATCAAGCCCTCTGGCTCGATCCATTGCGCCCACTGACCGAGGCGCAACAAGCGCAACTGGCTTTGAGCGGGCTGATGGCGCGCCCTGTGCGCACCCTCGATGAATTGCAAGAAACGCTGCCGCAGGCAGACTGCCTGGTGGTTCGCTTGGGCGACAGCTTGGACTTGCTGCAAGAATTATTGGCTTTGGTAAAGAAGCTGGGCCACGAGATACCCGTGATTTGCCGGGTAGAACGTCGCTCACTTGAAATAGCTGTGGCCGCCATGCGCCGTGGCGCTCACCATGTGCTGGACGCCGAGGAGTGGTCTACCGCCGCCTGGCAAACGGCCATTACAAGCCAGAGCGCCGCCCTAGCCCTTGAAAAGTCTGCGCCCAAACGCGCCGCAGCGCCCCGCAGCGTGGTGTACGTCGACCCGGCCAGCCGCAATTTACTGGCCTTGGCCCAGCGCGTAGCCAAAGCCAATGTCACCGTTCTCATTGAAGGCCCCACGGGCTCCGGTAAAGAAGTGCTGGCACGTGTGCTGCATGAATCATCAGACTGCGCACGCGGGCCTTTTGTGGGACTGAACTGCGCCGCCATGCCCGAGCAGATGATTGAAGACATGCTGTTTGGCCATGAGAAAGGCGCCTTCACCGGCGCCATGAAAGAACACAAGGGCTTGTTTGAACAAGCCCAAGGCGGCACGCTGTTTCTGGATGAAATTGCCGAGATGCCTATTCACCTGCAAGCCAAACTGTTGCGCGTGTTGCAAGAGCGCATGCTGGTTCGCCTGGGCGGTGAACGGGTGACTGACCTCAACGTGCGGGTGATTGCCGCCACCAACCAAAATTTGCGCGACGCCATTAGCAGGCGCGAGTTCCGTGAAGATTTGTACTTTCGCATCAGCACGTTCAAGCTGTGCGTGCCCACGCTGGCGCAACGCCCAGGTGACATCTTGCCGCTGACAGCCAAGCTGTTGGCGCGCCCTGCCCCCGATGGCCACCCCTACACCGTGACCCCGCAGGCGCAAGCGCTACTGCTGGCCTATGCCTGGCCGGGCAATGTGCGTGAGCTAGAAAACGTGATTCAACGCGCCCTGGTGATTTGCGCCGACCACGAGATCACCCCCGAGCATTTGATGTTTGATGACCGTGGGCCTTACTTTTTGCCAGCCGTTATGTCAGCACCAGCACCAACGCCAGTGCCTGCACAAGCGCCCATCCCCGCCAGCGATTACGCCCTGCCTTTGGCGGACGCAAGCCCAGGCCGCGTGCTGCACGCCGCCGTGCGCGAGAGCGAACACCAAACCATTCTGGCGGCCATTGACACCACGCAAAGCCGCCTAGAGGCCGCAAAAATGTTGGGCATCAGCCCGCGCACCCTGCGCTACAAACTGGCCAAACTGCGCGGGGATGTACCCGCCAGCTTGGCTCTTACCTCTTGATGGAGAGCATCCATGATTGAAAAAACTATCTCCAGCGCCAGCATCGCCTCCATGATGCAAACGCTGCGCATTCACCAGTCGCAAGCCGCAGGCGTGGAAGCCGGCTCCGACGCGATTCAGGCGCCAGGTAAAACCGATTTTGCCGATGCCATACGCCAAGCCATCAGCAGTGTGAACAGCACGCAGATGCAATCGAAAAACATGTCTGAAGCCTATGAGCGGGGCGAAGACGTACCCCTCACCGATGTGGTCTTGAACATGCAAAAGTCTTCCCTGAGTTTTGAAGCCACTTTGCAGGTGCGCAACAAAGTGCTCAAAGCGTATGAAGACATCATGAACATGCCGGTCTAACCTTCAGCCAGAAAGTAATTACCAATGGCGACCGCTTCCGCATCCACCTTGTCCCAGCCCGGAACCTTTGTGCCAGGGGCTAACGGGACCTCCTTAGCCACCTCCAACATGGGCGGGCTGTCCAACGTCAACGGACAAGACCCAGGCGCGAACAACTACGGTGGCCTGGTAACCCAGCCCAGCGGCCCCATGGGCTCGCTGCAACAAATGATGAACCAGCCAGCGGTAAAAAAATCGCTGCCATTCATGGTGATTGCCATGGCGCTGCTGATCTTTGCGCTGATTTACAACGTGGTTAACGCCCCTTCTTACCGGCCCATCATGGCGGGCATGAGCGAGCAAGACCAGCAAGCGGCCTTTGAAGCCCTCAAGGGCGCTGAATACAAACCGGTGATTGACACCGGCTCGGGCAACCTGACCGTACCGACCAACCGCTACCACGAAGCCCGGCTGTTTCTGGCGTCAAAGGGCTTGCCCAAAGCCGGCCCGGCAGGCCTGGAATCGCTCAAAGAACAATCTTCATTAACCACCAGCCAGTTCATGGAGCAGGTGCGCTACACCTCGGCCATGGAGCAGGAGTTGGCGCGCACCATCATGCAGATTGACTCGATTCAAACGGCCCGTGTGCACCTGGCCATGACCAAGCCTTCGGCGTTTGTGCGCGACCGCACGCCACCCAAAGCCTCGGTCGTCGTGACCCCCCACGCGGGCCGATCGGTCACACCCACACAAGTGCAAGCCTTGGTGCATCTGGTGGCCTCCAGCGTGCCTTTGCTTAACCCTGAGAACGTGGTGGTGGTAGACAACTTTGGCAAGCTCATTACCGATGCAGCGGGTGAAGCCGCCATGGGCATGACGGCCGGGCAAACCAAACACAAGCAAAACATGGAAGACCTGTACCGCCAACGCGTGCTGCAAATTCTGTCGCCCGTGGTGGGCGACGCCAATGTGCGCTCACAGGTCAACTTGACCTTGGACTTTAGCCAGACTGAAACCACCACGGAAGATTTTGATGCGGCCAATAAAGGCCCCAAAACGCGCTCTGAAGTGATGAGCGAAGACAAGAACTCTGCCAAGGAAGCCTCTGGTATTCCCGGCACCTTGTCTAATACCGCGCCGCCGGCGCCCACCACCACGCTGAACACCAACACCACGGCCAGCAAAACCACCGACGAGCGCAGCACCACGGCCATTCGCAGCACCAAGAACTACGAAATGGACCGCTCGGTCAAGCACACCAAGGGTGCCACTGGTGGGATACAAAAACTCAGCGTCGCCGTGGTGATTAATGAGCGCAGCCCCACACCGCAGCCTAAGAACGACAAGGGTGAAGCCGTGGAGCCCAAGCCCAACCCCTACACGCCTGAAGAGATTGAACGCATGCAAAGTCTGGTGCGTGGCGTGGTGGGCTTTGACGAAGACCGCAACGACGTGGTGACCGTGGTGCAAGCCAAATTTGAACCCGAGACCGTGTACGACCTGAGCGTGCCTTGGTACAAAGACGAGTCCATCACCAGCGGCATCAAGAGCGGCTTGCTCGGCTTGGTGTTTGTCGCTTTCTTGATGATGGTGGTACGCCCTGTGGTGAACCACATGATGAACCGCGACAAGGAAGCTGCTCAGGCTGCCGCCACCAGCATTCAAATGGCAGCCGCAGAAGCCGTGGCAGGCGAAGCTACTGCTGCTGCCCTAGAAGCGGGCGCTGCTGCCTTGGAAGAAGGCGAATCGCTGGAGCAGATGAAGGCGAAGATGAAGCCGAAGAAATCGAATATCTCCATGGAGATGCTCGACACCGCCAACACCTACGACGACAAGGTGGCGTTGGTACGCATGATCGTGGCAGAAGATTCGGCACGTGTTGCCAATGTTCTCAAGAACATGATCAAACCCGTCTGATTTTTTGGAGCCCAACCCATGGCAGATGTAGCAGACGGCGACACAAAAATAGCCCCCACGGGCGGCGAGCCTATGTCCGAGAGTTTGCGCCAGGAGCTGGCCAACATGACGGGCACGCAGCGCGCGGCCGTGCTGATGCTGCTGCTGGGCGAACAGCAGGCGGCGGAGATCATCCGATTTCTCAACCCCAAGGAAGTGCAAGCCCTGGGCGCCTCCATGGTGACCGTGGCCGACTTGTCGCAAGACGCGGTGAACGCCGTGCTGGACGAATTTGTAGCCACCATCAAACGCCAGACCAACCTGGGCCTAGGCACTACCGACTACGTGGAGAAGGTGCTCAAGCTGGCCCTGGGCGATGCCAAGGCCGCCTCGGTGCTGGGCCGCATCACGCCTGGACACGGCAGCAAGGGCCTGGAGATTTTGAGCTGGATGGACGCGCGTTCCATTGCCGACATGATTCAAAGCGAGCACCCGCAGGTGGTGGCCATCATCTTGTCGGTGTTGGAGCATGAAGTGGCCGCCGACGTATTGAACTTCTTGCCTACCGAAACCCGCTCTGAGGTGATT
>JBIKZP010000190.1:0-5221 GCA_044354655.1 Rhodoferax sp.
ATGGTGGTTGCTATTTTTGCGAAAGTGGCGCTGCCCTCTTTCTATGATTTATTGCAGGGCAACCGGGTACACGCCACGCAGACTGAATTTCAAAACGCGCTGGCCTTAGCCCGTTTTGAAGCCATTAAACGCGGGGCCAATTCGCGCGTCACGGTTGTGGCCAACACCTTGACGGGCACCAGCGCCAACTGGGCCAGCGGTGTTTCAGTTTTTTTTGACACCACGGACAATGGCAACGGCAATGTGCCACCCGCTGACCCATCGCTGCTTGTTTTGAAAACCAATGCGGTGGACAGCCAGGTGCAGGTGGTCACCAGCAACAACGCCAACCGCATCATTTTTCAAGGTTCAGGGCAAATTTACAGCGGCTACAGCACCTTCGCGTTCGGCCCCTACAACGCGACCTGGCGCTGTACCGTCATCGCCAAGTCGGGGCGCGTTCGAAGCGCAACCGTTGCCAGCGCCGCCTGCATCAATGCCAGTTGCTGCGCCTGAGGCCACCCCATGCAAGCCGCTCATCGATCCAGCAGCAAAGGCCAACCGGGCTTTTCCCTGATCGAAGTTTTGGTTTCATTGGCCATCATGGCCGTGGGGCTCTTGGCTATGGGCCGCTTGATGGTTACCGCCATTCACCATGCAACAGCCACCGATGTGTCATCGCGGGCCGCCCAATCCGCGCATGGCATCGCTGAAGCCCTGCGGGCCACCGCCAATGTCAGCAGCTACAGCACCGCCTACGGCGACAGCACCTTGTCAGGCACAGAGCCCAGTGCTTCAGACCTCAAATTTTGGCAGGACAGTCTGCGACGCCTGCCTGAGGGCGATGTCAAGATTGAATTTAACGGCGACCTCTCGGAAGTCACGGTCACCGTTCGCTTCAACAATTGCCTGGGAACGCTGAGCACCCTGGAGGCCACCCATTGCAACAACAGCAGCGACCCGGACGCCAGAAAACGCAGCATCGCGTTATGGCTCAAACTTCAATAGCGCACGCCATGCAGTCCACAACAGGTCCCCATAAAAACGGCTGCAAGCACAGCGCCAAGCCTGGTCTTCAGGCTAGGCCAAGGGGGCTGCACCTTGGATTGAGTCTGATCGAGTTGATGGTGGCCATGACGATAGGTTTATTCATGCTGGGCGCACTGTCGTTGGTATATATCCAGGCCAAATCCAGTTTTAACTACGCCATCCAGATGATTCGCATGACCGAAGACGCGACTTTGGCGCTGGAAACCATCAGCCGTCAAACGCGTAAGGCTGGGTTTTCTGGATGCGCTGGGGCAACACCTGGCTTCCAGCACCTTCAAAGGGCGGCATCGACTGCCGAGATTCAAAAGCTCAATCCCTTTTATTCGAATAACGCTTTTCCCGAACTGCTGGACATTTACGCCCCACACACCGCCTTGCATGGCTTTTCTGCGAACAACAGCGCCGCCTTGCAACTCATTCAAAGCGCAAGCTACAAGGCAAGCACCAGCTCGGACATGCTCTTTGTAAGGGGCGTTTCCAGCGACAGCGTTTCAATCGGTCCACAGAGTTACCTTGCAGACACTTCTTCGGCCTACCTCATGCTCGAAACCGATGATTTCAATTGGGCAGAACGTGGCGCGAGCTTTTTCTTGATTGCCGATTGCAAGGCCAGTGAGGTTTTTCGCGGAGAACTTTTGGCCAGCGGCTCAAGTGCCACCCAGGGGTTTGAGGCCATCGGCACCACAGACGCCCATGGAGAAAATATCAATTTATCCAATCCGTACAGCCCAGGCAGCATGCTGGCCCCGCTGACCAGCGATTGGTTTTTTCTGGCTACCAAAAAGGGGCAAACCCACCCCAGCCTTTACATGCGCACATTCCATGGCACCGTGAACAGCGCCAGCGTGTCCGAGGTCGTCACCAACGTGGAAGCCATGACTTTTCAATACGGGGAAAACACAGAGAACCGAACGTTGCTCAGCAACCCGTGCGGGACGGGGACTGGCGAAGGGATTGGCAATGGCGATGGATTACCCACCTACTTCACTGACCAGTACAAAAGTCATGCAGCCGACGTAAGGGATTGGTCGCGCATCATCAGTATTCGCATTGGCCTGATCATGGTCAGTGAAGACGATCTGCAGACCAGCGGCGGCAAAACCATTGCGTGGCTGGGTGGAACTTACACCCCACCCGTTACAGACAAACGCTTGCGCCGGGCCTACAGCACCACGGTCATGCTGCGCAATCGATCAGGCTTGCCCTACGCCGGGTCGTGTGCCTCAACTGTTTCCAACGGCACGCCTTGAAATAGCCCGATAGCCGAGCCATGCATCAACACAATAGAAAAGATCTGCATGAAAAAACGCTTGAAGTCTGAGGGTTTTATAGTGATTTTTGTCCTGGTGTTCATGCTGGCGTTGGGCTTGCTTGCCGCCACCGGCATGCGGTCAGTGATGACGGCCGAGCGTATCGCAGCCAACGAACGGGACCGGTTGTTAGCTTTTGAGGCCGCAGAAAGTGCCGCTGCCGAGGCCGTTGTGCGCATCAATCAGGGCGGTACGTCATTCAATCAATTGGGCATTTACGCCGCCATGCACACGCTAGGCAGCTACTCAAGCTTTTGGCTAAGCACATCCTCTTTACCAATAGGCCCACTGTGCCTGTTGGTGCATGGCGACCCGCATGTTCTCTACCAGCTCACGGAGAGATTCAACTGGGCTTTATGTGCACGCACTGCGGAGAAAAATTATGGCAATTTGGTTAAGCCACAGTACGTCATTGAAAATATGGCTCTCGCTGTGGTTGCCCATACCAACCCCATTCGAACCCGCTATCACTACCGAATAACGGCCCGTGCCACGGGTGGCTCTGACCAGGCTGAAGTCATCGTTCAAGCCCATTACTTTAAAGATCTGATCTGCCATGTGGCTGAAAACAAATGCGATCTTTACCAAGATCCAGGTTCACAGAAAAAAGTATGGCGACAACTCCAATGACCAGCCCTTTGCAACCCGCCTGGGGTTTAACCCATGTATAAAAAAATACCCAGGGGCTTCTCGCTCCTCGAGCTATCAATAGCTATTTTGATCGTCGGCCTATTGATACGCCTGGCCTTACCGTCCTACAGGGACTACGTGCAGCGAGGTTGGCGCAGTGAAGCGCGCGTTGTATTACTCAGCAACGCCCAATTCATGGCGCGTCACTATGCAGAAAATTTTTCATTTCGTGCCAGCGACGTGGCGCCCAGCTTACCGCTCCCCACCTCGCCCGATGGCAGCCTGAGCCCCACCTACCAAATCACCCTCAGCACCCCTGATAACAACAGCTTTACATTAAGCGCCACCCCATGGGGCTGGACAGACACGACCTGCGGCAGCCTCACGCTGAACCACTTGGGCTACAGGTCGGCAACGGCTGCGGTGAACGCACAAGCTATCAACCAGTGTTGGCAGCGCTAAGTTGGCAGGCCTCCATGGCTAGCGTTAATAATCACAGGCTATTACTATTTACGCGCAAAGAAACGACAGTGCCCATGAACGACACCTTCTGGATGGACCGCAGCCTGGCTTTGGCCCGCCAGGCGCGCTTGTTGAGCCCACCCAACCCGGCGGTCGGCTGCGTGCTGGTGTCGGCCCAGGGTGAGTTGATCGGTGAAGGGCATACCCAGGCCACGGGGCATGCCCACGCCGAGGTCATGGCCTTGCGCGATGCGCTGGCCAAAGGCCACACAACGCAAGGCGCCACGGCCTATGTCACGCTGGAGCCATGCGCGCACCAGGGTCGCACGGGCCCATGCTGTGATGCGTTGGTAACTGCTGGCGTGAAGCACGTGGTGGCCAGCCTGGAAGACCCCAACCCCCAGGTGGCCGGCCAAGGCTTCGCCCGCTTGCGTGCCGCAGGGATTGACGTGGTGGTTGGCCCCGGCGCGGCCGAATCACGTGAACCGAACCTCGGATTTTTCAGCCGCATGGTGCGAAAAACACCCTGGGTACGCATGAAAGTGGCGGCATCGTTGGACGGGAAAACCGCCCTTCCGAATGGCGCCAGCCAGTGGATCACCTCGTCAGCAGCGCGCGCCGATGGCCATGCATGGCGTGCCCAGGCCTGCGCCGTGTTGACAGGCATTGGCACCGTGACATCTGACGACCCGCGGCTGGACGTGCGGCTGGCCCCCACCCCCCGGCAACCCCAGCTGGTGGTGGTCGACAGTCGGCTGGAAACGCCCCTGAATGCCCAGCTTTTCATGCCGGGCCGGGCCTTGACGCTGTATGCGGCCGTACCCAACGAGGCCAAGCAAGCCGCCCTGCAAGCCCAAGGTGCCCAGGTGATCTACAAGCCCGAAACGCAAGCGGACGCGCGGCACAAGGTAGATTTAGCCGCCATGCTGCAAGACTTGGCCGCCCGGGAAATCAACGAAGTCCATGTAGAGGCCGGTCACAAGCTCAATGGCTCGCTCATCCGAGCGGGCTTGGTGGATGAATTTCTAGTCTACCTGGCGCCCAAGTTGCTGGGTCAAGGCGCCGACATGGCCAGCTTTGGCCCACTGACCGCGCTGTCCCAAGCCGTCGCACTCGAGTTCAAGTCCACCCAAATGCTCGGGCAAGACCTGCGTATTCTGGCCCGGGTGCAAGGCAGAGACCTGTTTTAACCCAATAGTTTTCACCCCCCGGGCAGCAAGTGGGCATTTCCCTGCGAAAATACGCCCATGTTTACCGGAATCATCACCGGCGTGGGGCGCATCGCCGCAGTCCATGCCCTAGGCAGCTCTTCAACCCATGGCAAGCGCCTGACCATCGCCTGTCCGCCGCATTACCTGGACGATGTGGGCCTGGGCGACAGTATTGCGCTCAATGGCGCTTGCATGACCGCCACCACCCTGGACATTCCCAGCCAGCAGTTCACCGTCGATGTATCAGCAGAATCACTGGACAAAACTGCAGGGCTGACCCAACTAGGCCCCATCAACCTTGAAAAAGCCTTGCGTGCCCATGACCGACTGGGCGGCCATATCGTGTCGGGCCATGTCGATGGCGTAGGCCAGGTCACGTATTTTCAACAAGTGGGTGAAAGCTGGGAGCTGCGCGTGTTGGCCCCGATGGCCCTGGCCAAGTACCTGGCCTATAAAGGCTCCATCACCGTCAACGGCGCCAGCCTGACCGTGAACCGCATTCAAGACCAGGCGCAAGGCTGCGAGATCAGCATCAACCTGATACCCCACACCATTGAGAACACTGCCCTGGGCGCGCTG
>JBIKZP010000191.1:0-5211 GCA_044354655.1 Rhodoferax sp.
GGCCGCTAACGCGGCACATGCCTTGCGGCGCGAAGCACTGCAGCGGGCTATGCACGCCGTACACGCTGGGTTGGGCCAAAACACAGCGCCGCTGGGCTTGGTCAAACACAGCTCCAACCTGTTTCGTGACCGCCAGGAGGGCCATAAAAATCGGCTCGACCTGCAGGACTTTTGCCATGTGCTGGACATCAACCCCGGCGAGGGCTGGGTTGACGTGGAAGGCCTCACAACGTACGACACGCTGGTGGCCCACACGCTGGCGCAGGGCGTGATGCCCGCCGTGGTGCCGCAGCTCAAAACCATCACAGTAGGTGGCGCTGCCGCTGGGGTGGGCATTGAAGCCACCTCGTTCAAGGCAGGCTTGGTGCATGACACCGTGCTGGAACTCGATGTGCTGCTGCCTTCTGGCGAGGTGCTGCACTGCACGCCCCACAACGCGCACCAGGACCTGTTTTACGGCTTTCCCAACGCCTACGGCACCCTGGGTTATGCCTTGCGGCTGCGCCTGAAAACACAGCCAGTGCACCCATTCGTCAAGGTCAAGCACTTGCCATTCACGCAACCTGCGGCGTTTTTCAAAGCGCTGGCTGATGTGAGCCAGAGTGGCGCGGCATTTCTGGACGCCGTGGTGTTTGACCAACAGCAACTGGTGATTAACGTGGGCACCTGGAGCCACCACGCGCCCTGGCTGAGCGACTACACCGGGCAGCACATTTATTACCGCTCCCTGCCTGAAAAACCCATGGACTTCCTGACCGTGGCCCACTACCTGTGGCGCTGGGACACCGACTGGTTCTGGTGCTCCAAAAACTTCATGGCGCAGCATCCGCTGGTACGCCGCCTGCTCGGGCCGGGCCGACTCAACTCTCAAACCTACACCCGCCTGATGCGCTGGAACGCCCGTTGGGGCATCTCGCGGGCGGTCACGCGCCTGCGCGGCCTGAATGCCGAGTCGGTCATTCAGGACGTAGACCTGCCGCTGGCCCACGCGGCCGAATTTCTTGATTTTTTGCAGCGCGAGATTCAGATCAAGCCGATCTGGGTGTGCCCGGTGCGCGCGCCACAAGGCAATGGGCGCTTTGCGCTGTTCCCCCTGCCGGCCGGTCAACTGTGGGTGAACTTCGGTTTTTGGGACGTGGTGACCACCCAGCTACGTTGGGAGCCCGGCCATTTCAACCGCCTGGTGGAAGGCGAGGTGCTGCGCCTGGGCGGCCTCAAATCCCTGTATTCGGAAAGTTTTTTCACGCCCGAGGCGTTTGACGCGGCCTACGGCATGGCGCACTACCGGGCGCTCAAAGCCAAGTACGACCCCCAAGGCCAATTGCTGGGCCTGTACGAGAAGTGTGTGCTGCGCGCCTGATCTGGCCGCCTGCTCAGAACAGGGGCGCGCCACCTTCGGGACTGAAGCCCGCGGACTCCTTGCCAGACTTGGGCGCCGAGGCGATGAGGCAATCGGTGGTGAGAATCAGGCTGGCTATCGAGGCCGCATTTTGCAGCGCCAACCGGGTCACCTTGGCCGGGTCAATCACCCCCATGCCCAGCAAGTCGCCATAAGTGCGGGTGGCGGCGTTGTAGCCAAAACCCGGCTCGCTGGCCTCGTCCACCCGGTTCAAAATAACCGATGGCTCATCGCCCGCATTGCTGACAATCCGGCGCAAGGGCTCCTCCAGCGCACGCGCCACCAGACGGATGCCCGAGGTTTCATCCAGGCTGCTGCCGTTCATACCCACCAGCACGCGGC
Organism: Rhodoferax sp.; assembly: GCA_044354655.1. Taxonomy (GTDB): domain Bacteria; phylum Pseudomonadota; class Gammaproteobacteria; order Burkholderiales; family Burkholderiaceae_C; genus Rhodoferax. The sequence continues at coordinate 1,742 of JBIKZP010000191.1, forward strand.
GCGCGCGCAGCAAGGCCACACCGCCGCCGGGCACGATGCCCTCCTCTACCGCAGCGCGCGTGGCATGCAGCGCATCTTCCACACGCAATTTGCGCTCCTTCAGCTCAGTCTCGGTTGCGGCGCCCACCTTGATCAAGGCCACGCCACCGGCGAGTTTGGCAGCGCGCGCTTCCAGCTTTTCGCGGTCGTAGTCGCTGGTGGCCCGTTCCCGCTCTTTGCGCAAACTGGCAATACGGCTCTGAATGGCAGCGCTCTGACCGGCCCCCCCAATGACGGTGGTGGACTCCTTGTTCACCTCAACCCGTTTGGCGCGACCCAGGTCGGCCATTTTTACCTTGGCCAGGGTCAAACCTAACGCTTCGCTGACCACCGTGCCACCGGTCAAGACAGCCAGGTCGCGCACCATGTCTTTGCGCTGCTCACCAAAACCAGGGGCCTTGACGGCACAGGTTTTCAAGGTGCCGCGCATGGTGTTGATGACCAGCGCCGCCAGCGAATCGTTGTCAATATCTTCGGCAATCACCAGCAAAGGGCGGCCTTCTTTGACAACTTCTTCCAGCAAGGGCAGCAAGTCTTTCAACGAGGTGAGTCGGCCCTCGCACAACAAAATGGCCACGTCTTCCAGCACGGCGCTTTGTCGCTCAGCGTTGTTGATGAAATAGGGCGACAGAAAGCCGTGGTCAAACTGCATACCCTCCACCACCTCCATCACGCTGACCAGGCCGGAGCCGTCTTCAATCGAGATGGCGCCTTCGCGCCCGACCTTGTCAATGGCGCTGGCCAGCAGGTCGCCAATGGAGCGGTCGTTGTTGGCCGAAATGGCGGCCACATGGGCAATGTCTTGTGCGCTGGCGCAGGGCTTGGCCATGGCTTTGAGTTCTTTCACCACCGCCTCAATCGCCAGCTCCATGCCGCGCTTCAAGTCCATGGGGTTCATGCCGCCGGCCAGATAACGCAGGCCTTCTTCCACCATGCCGTGGGCCAGCACGGTGGCGGTGGTGGTGCCGTCACCGGCCATTTCGCTGGTGCGGGCTGCCACCTCGCGCAGCAACTGCGCGCCCATGTTTTCAAACCGGTCTTCCAGCTCTATGGATTTAGCCACCACCACGCCAGAATTGACGATCTGCGGCGAGCCAAATTCGCGCTCCAAAATAACCGTGCGCCCGCGCGGACCCAGGGTGACCTTGACGGCCTCGGCCAATGCACTTACCCCTTTTAGAATTTTTTGCCGTGCCTCGTCATGAAAAATCAATTGTTTAGGATTCATGCCGGCCTTGAAGTGTTCAGTGAACCTGGCACTTTAAAAGCGGCCCCTCCCGCGGCCCTGCGATAACGCAAGCCTGCGCTTGAAGTTAGCCCAGGCGCCGCCAGGCCAGACTCAGGGCCTCAATGCCCGGCTCTATCTGCCCGCCGGTAATGGCCGAGTACCCGAGTCTGAAATAAGGCGAAGGCCGCGTGGGCGCTTTGTTGAAAAAAATGTCACCCGGCTCAATCAGCACACCTTGGCGGGCGCATTGCTCGGTTAGCGCCTGCGCGTCCAACTGGGGCGGGCCTTGCACCCAGGCACCCGAGCCACCTGTTGAAGGCATCACGGAGAAGCCCGGCAGGTGCTGTGCCATGGCGCCCAGCAAAGCCTCACGGCGCTCCCGTTAGGTGACATTGAGCTTGCGAATAAACGCGTCATGGTGGCCCTGGGCAATGAACAGGGCCGCAATGTGCGCGTTGTTGGCGGGCGCGTGGCGCATGATCAGTCGGCGCAGGGCGCGCAACTCCCGAATCAGCTCGGCCGGCGCCACGATGAAGCCAATGCGCAAACCATGGGCCAGGGTCTTGGACAGGCTGCCCAGGTAAATGACCCGGCCTTCGGTGTCCATACTTTTGAGCGCTGGCAGCGGGCGGCCTGAAAAATTGAGCTCACTTTCATGGTCGTCCTCAAACAGCACGATGTCGCGCTTGCTGGCCAGCGCCAAGATGTGCTGGCGCCGCTCCAAAGACATGGTGACCGTGGTGGGGCATTGGTGGCTGGGCGTCACGTAGGCATAGGCGCACTGGGCCAGCGCCCGCGAGGGGAGCAGCCCATCGGCGTCGATGGGCAAGGCCCGTACCCGGTCGCTGCGCAGTTGAAAGTTGTTACGGGCATCCGGGTAGCCCGGGTCTTCGATGCCCACCACCGTCTGGCGGTCCAGCAGCACATTGGCCAATAAATAACAGGCCATCTGGGCACCGGCGGTGACCAAAATTTCATCGCGCCGGGCCATGATGCCGCGCGCCGGCAGCAGGCGGTGCTGTATCTGCTCCACCAGCACATCGGTGTCGCGGTCCAGATGGTCTTGCGACCATTTTTTGACCGCCGGTAAAAACAGGGCCTGGTGCGCGCACGATCGCCAGTCTTTCAAGGGCATCAGGCTGGGGTCAAACTGCCCGTAGACAAACGGGTATTTGAAGTCCTGCCAGTTGGACGGTTTGCTGATGTTGCGCTGTTGTGCCACAGCGCTGACCAGACGGTCCTTCCATTGCAGATCAACCGCCTTGGGCAGCAAAAAGCTGGCGCTGCTGGCTTGCCCCATCAGAATGTCGGCATTTACCACCAAGCCGCTGCGCGGGCGCGAGATCAGAAAGCCCTTGTCCACCAGCACCTGCTGGGCCAACGAGACGGTATTGCGCGACACCCCCAAAGCCTCGGCCAGCGCCCGGCTGGTGGGCACCTTGGCGCCAGGTGGCACCAGCCCCATCAGAATGCTGTGGATCATCATCTCCTTGACGCGGCCCTGCAAGGTGCTGCTGCTGCTGGCAAATTGCGGAAACAGTTTGACCCAGATGCCGGTGACTTCCTGTTTGTTTCGCATAGGGGACCTTTCTGCGTAGCGGACGTTGAATGCAGGCCAACCCAACGCGGGTGGGCGATCAGTTTACGCAGTGGGCCGCTGGCATCAAGATTTTATTTTGGCACCAAACTTAATTAGATCTGGCCCTTTTTTGATGCCCTTGAACTGCTTACGATGTGCGCTGATTACGCCTGTTTGAAAGCCCGCCATGACCGTCGAATACCTCAAGAAAGCCCACCCGCCCACCGCCGCCATGGACAGCGCCACGGCAGAGACAGTGCAACGCATGCTGGCTGAAATTAGTCGGGACGGCCGCGAGGCGGTAGAGAAATACGCACGCGAGCTGGACGGCTGGCAGGGCCCGGTGGCAGTCGATGCGGCCGAGCTTGAGCGCGCCTCCAACCGCCTCACGCCGGGCATACGCGCCGACATTGCGTTTGCGCACCAGCGCGTGCGCGATTTTGCGCAGCGCCAGCGCGACTCACTGCACGAGTTTGAAGCCGAACTGATGCCAGGCCTGATCGCGGGCCAAAAACTCATTCCGGTCAACACCGCAGGCTGCTATGTGCCCGGCGGCCGCTACGCGCATGCCGCGTCAGCCCTGATGAGCGTGTGCACGGCCAAAGTGGCTGGGGTGCCGCATGT
>JBIKZP010000192.1:0-5182 GCA_044354655.1 Rhodoferax sp.
TGGTGTTCAGGTAGTCGTGCTTGTGGTACTTGGAGCCTTTAAAGGTCCGGCCAATGCCGGCCATAACGGCCTTGACCACATCGGGGCTGTTGCCAATCAGCATGCCGCCAATGGCTGAACCCAAGATACACCAGCCTTCAATGGGTGCGGCGTGAATGAATGGCGCCATGCTGCCGCCACCCACAATAAAGCTGCCAAACACGCAAACGCACAAAAAGACAATGCCAACGATACCAAACATAATAATTTCCAGGTTGAATGGCTTGCATCCACGTCAGGACCGGGACCAAGACCATCGTTCACTTCACCAATTGTTGGATCGGCACCAGTAACGGGAACTTGAATCCAACGCCCTGGCAATTAATGAACCAATGGCACTGATTGCGCGGGCAGCAGGGCCGGCACATCCAGCCAGGCTTGGCGAATCTCGTTCATGAGTCCATGCACTTCTTCCAGCGCCACCATGTCATTTTTTGCATTGGCATACAAAATTCGTTTGGTCACGTAGCTGTAGAGCTCATTCAGGTTGCGGGCCAGATCGCCGCCTTTTTCGAAATCGAGTGCGCCTTGAAGGCCCACCACGATGCGGCTCGCCCGGGCGAGACTCTTGCATTTTTCCTGAATAGCACCGTGTTTGAGGTGCCCTTTGGCTGCAGTGAGACTTTCCAGCAAGCCATCAAACAGCATTTGAATCAGATCGACCTGGTTGGCGACCGAGGCTTGAGAGGCCCGGCTGTCGGCGCCGTAAGTTTCCATGGCTTTGAAATGTGTACGCATAACTTATTACTCCTGCTGATTATTCAGTCCTGAAAGTAATCGGCGTCTCTGCGCAGAACTTGAGGCACTAGCCTCACTATTTACAGACTTTTTGACCCGAAGGGGTCAATCTTTGGCGCTGCGGGCGCGTGCCTTGGGGTTGAAAGGCTCGTTAATTTGCAAATTGACGCGCAGTTTCTTGACGATGGCCGTCAAAAGTTGGCTCACCCGGGATTCGGTCACGCCCAGCGTTTCCCCAATTTCCTTCAGGTTGAGCTCTTCTACATAGTAGAGCGACATCAGCAACTGATCGCGCTCCGGCAGTTCTGCAATAGCCTGCCCTACCGCCTGCATGAACTCCTTGCGCTCCACAATGGCATCGGGCTGTCGGGACGATTCGTCCGCAATATTCATCACCTCGTCGGCCATGACCTCCATAGAGAAGGTCTCAAATTGCTTGGCCTGGCCCCGTTTTTTATGGAAGCTGTCCAGATCGTCACCCATGCTTTCGGCCAATTCAGCCTGGGTGGGTGCCCGCCCTAGCTCAGTAGAGAGCAGGTTGGAGGCCTGATTTTGTGATTTGTTGAACGCCACGGCAGAACGCGGCAAGAAAGACAGGCGCCTGACCTCGTCCAGAATGGCGCCGCGCACCCGACTGAATGCAAAACTTTCGAACTCAATGCCCTTGTCGGGATTGAACGCCTGGGCAGCCTCCAGCAACCCCAACATACCCACCTGAATCAGCTCATCGAGCTCCATAAAAGGGGGAATGCGCACCTTCAGGTGCAGAGCAATGCGCTTGACCATGCCCAAATGGGCAAGCACCAAGGTTTCGCTGTTGTTTTGTACCTCTTGGTAGAGGCGGGTAGAGACTGCCATAGCGGGGTGGGGTCAGGTCCGTACTCGGAGCAACCTCTCCACAAAGAACTCCAAACCGCCTGAAGGCTGGGCGATGGGAGGCAGTTGGCTGCTGGCCTCGGCCAGACGTCGAAAGTCTCGTGCACCACCGCTGCCCGGTGCGTATTCCATGACCGGCTCGAATTTTTTATGGGCGGCCAAAATCAGTTCGTCATTTTCAATAGAGCCCACATACTGGATGGAGCGGTTCAAAAACTGGGCGCACACCTTGTTGATGCGCTTGAACAGGCGTTGGCCTTCGAGTTGGCTCTTTACCGCATTGGGCACCAGATACAACTCATCCAGATGGTATTCCTCAGACAACACTTTGATGGTGCCGTAGGCGTCTGCAATGGACGATGGATCATCCCGGGCCACAATAAAGCGGCGCTGGCAAGCGGCCATGAACGTCAAAACCGACGGTGCAATACCGGCGGCCATGTCCACGATCAGAAAATCAAGATCTTGCTCCATGGCACTGAAGGCCTGGACAATTCTGGCGGTCTGTACTCGGCTTAACGAGGCCATCTCCTGCAAGCCTGAGGCACCCGGTACCAGCAACAAGCCCTGGCGGGAGGTCACGATGATCTCTTCAAGCTTTTTCTTGCCACTCAAGAAATGGCTCAAGTTGTAGGGACACTGGCAACCCAGAACGATTTGTGCGTTGGCCAGTCCCAAGTCAGCATCAAACAGCATGACGCGGTAACCCATCAGGCGCAAGGCAATGGCCAAATTGACAGCTACCGTGGTTTTACCCACACCCCCTTTGCCACTGGCAATGCCAATGACCTCGGTTTGTGAACGCTTAATCATGGGCCTCCCCCCTTAATGTCTCCAACAACCAGGGTGAGTCGGAAGAAAAATGCCGCTGTGAAGGTGAGTAAGGCGCATACGCCTGGCCTCTGGACACAGCTTCCTTGGTTGCAATCAATGGCAAATGGGCAATGGCAACTTCCACCAAGGTGTCCATGGTGGACTCTAGGCGCAAACTGGTGATCAGGTTGCCATCACTCACTAAAGAAATTCCATAGTCGTTGTCACATAAAAACTGCAGCAAGGGCCAGGGATGATAAGCCTCATCGAGCTTGCTGACCATCAGGCTGTCCCAACGAATGCCATAGCCCAGGACCACACGGTTCAAAGTACCAATCGATGCATCGGCCGGCACCAAGGCGTGGCAGGTGCAGCGCGGGCACACCGCCAGCACCTCGGCAATGCGTTCTGCCATCTGCACGCCAGGGGTGTCAATCAGGATCAGGCCGCGTTGTGACAACTCGCCAAGCAACAAGCGCAAGGTAGCGGGGTCATGCGCACTGAAGCAGTCCACCCCCATTTGGGCTGACAAAATTTGTGTCTGGCTCCAGGCCCCCACGCGCAGGTCCTGGTAGCTGATGATGCTCACATGGTGCGGCCCAAAGCGCGAGGCCAACTGGCTGGCCAGGCGCGCAGTCATCAAGGACTTGCCCGCACCCGACGGCCCGGCAATCAGATGAATTCCAGTCTGGGGAATCAGCGCCGCGGGGCGCCCCAGCGCAAAACCCAGCTGATTGCGAATGCCTTGCAGGGCTTCTTGTTCACTGCGTGCGTTTTTAATGGAATCAAGCAACAAAGTGCGCAGTCCCGTGGGTACTCCGGCCTCCACCAGGGACGCCAACATAGGTTGCACGGCTGAGGACAGGCTCAGGTTGGACTGCCAGCCTGACACCTGCTGGTTGAGCTTGAACTCCATGCGTAAATTGGCCAGCTCGTCACGCACCATGTCCACAATTTCCCGGCTGCGAATGTATTCGCGTGTCTCTTCAGGGGTTTGGGCAGATGCAGCGGATGCCGGTGATGCAGCTGAAGAAGAATACGCGGCTGCAGGTACCGAAGCCTGCACAGCTGCACTTGGCTTGCTGGCGAAGGGGGTGATTTGTTGCGCCCCCTGCACTTCGGAAAATTGACGGTGAAAAGCGTCCGTATCTGCACCAGCCTTCGGGCGACTGGCAGTCACCTCTGGGTCGGCCAGGTCAATCGCCACCACCAGTTCGGTTTGGCCATTGACTGTGTGGTTAGAGATCACCAGCACGTCTTGACCGTACAAGGCAATGGCGCGTTCGTTGGCACTGCGGGTGTCAGCGGCCAGAATTCGTTTGAGTTCCATAGGTTTAGGCTCTCAGCTCTAGATTAAATGTCATTGCTTGGGTTCCGCATGCACGGTGTGAATCACTTTCACCGCTTGGTCATCTGGAATTTCGCTGTAGGAAAGAATCATCAGCTCACTGACGCGGTGTCTGGCCGCTTTGGCCAACCAGGGGCGAATAGCCGGAGACACCACCAGCACAGCCGCCTGTCCCTGGTCTTCCACGGCCTTGGTGCCTTCGCGCAAGGCCCCAAAGAGCCGCTCGGACAGGCCGGGCTCAATCACCATCTGGCCTTGGCCGTTTTGCTGCAACACGTTGTGCAAGAGCTGCTCCAGGCCAGGGTCCAGCGTCATCACGGACAAGGTATTCTTGTCATCTAACAGGCCCTGAACAATCATACGACCCAGTCGAGGTCGCACCAGCGCGGTCAGTTGTTCGGGGTCCTGGGTTCTGGCACTCACCTCAGAAAGCGTCTCCACAATGGTTCGCATATCGCGAATGGAGACCGAGTCATTCAACAGGTTTTGCAGGGTGCGCGTCAACACCCCCAGGGAGAGTTTGGCAGGTACCAAGTCTTCCACCAACTTGGGCGACTTGGCGCTGAGTTTGTCCAGCAACTGCTGCACTTCGTCGTGGCTCAACAGATCAGAGGAGTTGTCGCGCAGCACCTTGTTCAAGTGGGTGGCTACGGCCGTGCTGGCGTCCACCACGGTATAGCCCAGGGTGCGGGCGTGGTCGCGTTGCGACGGTTCAATCCAGACGGCTTCGAGGCCAAAGGCCGGCTCCTGGGTGGCCACGCCTTCCAGTGCGCCATACACCTGGCCCGGATTAATAGCCAGTTCACGCCCCACCTTGATCTTGCCGCGTCCGCGAATCACACCTTTTAAAACAATGTGGTAACTGTCCGGGTCTATGCTCAAAGCATCGCGAATACGCACCGGCTGAATCAAAAAGCCCAGCTCGGCCGACAGCTTTTTACGCACGCCCTTGACGCGGGTCATCAATTGGCCCCCGGTTTCGGGATTAATCAAGGGAATCAGTCCATAACCAATTTCAAGCCCCACCAGGTCCACCTGGTCCAAGTCTTCCCAGTCCAGCTCTTTGGGCTGGTCCAATTTGGCGCTGGCATCGGCTGTTTGAGTGGCCGCTTCAGGCACCGCCTGTTTTTTCAGCACCATGACACCCAGAGCAGCGGTACCCGCTGCCAGGGTCAGGAACACCAGATGCGGCATCCCTGGCACTATGCCCAGAATAGTCAGAATGCTGCAGGTCACAAACAAGGCAGTAGGGTTGCCCAACTGGCTGGTGGCCTGCTCGGTCATGGACTCGGAGGTGGTCACGCGGGTCACGATGATGGCGGTGGCCAGGGACAACAGCAGCGAAGGAATCTGGGCGACCAGGCCGTC
>JBIKZP010000193.1:0-5180 GCA_044354655.1 Rhodoferax sp.
GAAGTCGAAACCCTGAGTCAACTCAACGAAGCCCTGGACGCCGGCGCCAGCATGGTGTTGCTGGACAACATGACGCTGGACCAACTGCGCGAGGCCGTGCGCCTCAATGCTGGGCGTGCGATTCTTGAAGTCTCGGGCGGCGTTAACCTGAGCACCGTGCGTGACATTGCCGCCACGGGCGTGGACCGCATCTCTATTGGTGCCCTGACCAAAGATGTGCGCGCCATTGACTTTTCCATGCGTTTTCAGGAGGTGTGATGGCTGCTGTTTTGCCCGCGCAAGTGGATGTTGAATACGAAATGCCGCCGCCCCAAGGGGAGGGTTTGTGCAGCACCCGGCACGCCTGGGCGCGTGTGCCCGTTGAGCCGTCACCGACCGAGCGCGCTGCCCTGATCGAGCGCGCTGCCCGCTTGCTGCATGAAAAAAATGCGGTGCTGGTGGCTCACTATTACGTGCACCCCGATTTGCAGGACTTGGCCGAGGCCACCGGCGGCCTGGTTAGCGACTCGCTGGAAATGGCCCGTTTTGGCCGCGACCATGCCGCCAGTACCCTGGTGGTGGCCGGTGTGCGCTTCATGGGCGAAACCTCCAAAATTCTGTCACCGGGCAAGCGTGTCCTGATGCCCGACCTGGAGGCGCAGTGCTCCCTCGACCTGGGCTGTCCGATTGACGCGTTCAACGCTTTTTGTGATGCCCATCCGGACCGTACCGTGGTGGTCTACGCCAACACCAGCGCAGCCGTGAAAGCCCGGGCCGACTGGGTGGTGACCTCCAGTTGCGCGCTGGACATCGTGCGGGCCTTGAAAGAGGCAGGGCAAAAAATTCTGTGGGCACCCGACCGTCACCTGGGTGGCTACATCCAGCGCGAAACCGGTGCCGACATGGTGTTATGGAATGGCGCCTGCATCGTGCACAACGAATTCAAAGCCTTCGAACTCGCCGCCCTGAAGAAAGAACACCCCGGGGCCAAGGTTTTGGTACACCCCGAATCGCCCGCCGAGGTGGTGGCCCTGGCCGATGCCGTGGGGTCTACCTCGGGCATTTTGAAGGCCGCACATGACCTGCCCGCCCGCGAATTCATAGTGGCCACCGACAACGGCATGATGCACAAACTGCGCACCCTGAACCCTGGCAAGCTGTTTATTGAAGCGCCCACCTCGGGCAACAGTGCCACGTGCAAAAGCTGCGCCCACTGCCCCTGGATGGCCATGAACAGCCTGGCCGGTCTGGCCCAGGTGCTGGAAACTGGCCGCCATGAAATCCATATTGACCCGGCACTCGGCGTGCGCGCCAAAGTGTCAATTGACCGCATGCTGGCTTTCACGGCGGCGCTCAAGGCCGGGCAGCCCGTCAACCATCTGGTGCCGAATTTGGGTGCCGTCTGAATCAGCCCAGGCGGCTGGTGTGGGCGGGGGCGGGACCTTCGGGGGAGAGCACCGTAGGCACGGCGTGCGCTGAGAGTTCGGGGTAATCGCGGCTGAAATGCAGGCCGCGGCTTTCAGTCCGGCTTTGGGCACTGCGCACAATCAGGTCGGCCACCAGCACCAGGTTACGCAGCTCCAGCAGGTCGCGCGTGACATGAAACAAGGCGTAAAACTCTGCAATTTCGTCCTTGAGCAGGGCAATGCGGTGGGCGGCGCGCTCCAGCCGTTTGTTGGTGCGCACAATGCCCACGTAGTCCCACATGAAGCGGCGCAGCTCGTCCCAGTTGTGCGAAATCACCACCGTCTCGTCAGCGTCCTGCACCTGGCTGTCGTCCCAGGCCGGTAGGGGCACAGGCGCGCTAGGCGCACTGGCGGCAATGGCCTGCACGGTGGTCTGGGCAAACACCATGCACTCGAGCAGTGAGTTGCTGGCCAAGCGGTTGGCGCCGTGCAGGCCGGTGCAAGCGGTTTCGCCAATGGCGTAGAGGTTCGCCACATCGGTTCGCCCGGCCAGGTCGGTCAGCACGCCGCCACAGGTGTAATGCGCCGCGGGCACCACGGGAATAGGCTGTTGGGCTATGTCAATGCCCAACTCCAGGCAGCGCGCATGGATGTTGGGAAAGTGCTCCAGGATAAAGGCCAGCGGCTGGTGTGAAATGTCGAGGTAAACGCAGTCAAAGCCGCCTTTTTTCATCTCGAAGTCAATGGCGCGCGCCACCACATCGCGGGGGGCGAGCTCCAGGCGCGCATCGTGCGCGGCCATGAAGCGCGTGCCATCTGGCAGCAGCAGGCGCCCACCCTCGCCCCGAACGGCCTCGCTGATCAAGAACGACTTGGCATGCGGGTGGTACAGGCAAGTGGGGTGGAACTGTATGAATTCCATGTTCTCCACGCGGCAACCCGCGCGCCAGGCAGCGGCCATGCCGTCGCCGGTGGCGGTGTCGGGGTTGGTGGTGTAAAGGTAGACCTTGCCCGCCCCACCGGTGGCCAAAATGGTGTGGGAGGCGCTGTAGGTCAGCACCTTGCCCGTGGTCTCATCTAGCGCATACAGGCCCAGGCACTGAGCGTCTGGCAGACCGAGTTTGCGGCTGGTGATCAGGTCCACCAACATGTGGTGGTCTAGCAGGGTGATGTTGCTGTGCAGGCGCACCTGCGCCAGCAGCGTTTGCATCACGGCAGCGCCCGTGGCGTCCGTGACATGCACAATGCGCCGCGCCCCGTGGCCGCCTTCGCGCGTCAAATGCAGATGCCCGTTTTCCTGGGTAAACGGCACGCCCAATTGTTGCAACCAGGCAATGGTCTCGGGGGCGTGTTGCACCACCAGTTGGGTGGCAGCCAGGTCGCACAAGCCAGCGCCCGCCACCAGCGTGTCGTCCACATGGGCCGAAAAACTGTCTTCTTCGTTCAGCACGGCGGCAATGCCGCCTTGCGCCCAACCGCTGGAGCCCTCGCCCAGCTGGCCTTTGCTGATGACCGCCACACGCTGCGTATCGGCCAGCTTGAGTGCGGCGCTCAGTCCGGCTAGGCCGCTGCCCACAATCAGTACATCAAAATGTTGGGACGGTGGCGTCATAGGGGGCCAGGCTCAGGCGGGTGAATACGCCAGCCGGACGTAAATCGGGGCAAACACCTCGGCCTGGGTAATTTCAACCAGCGTTTCCTTGGCCAACTCCAGCAGTGCAATAAAGGTCACCACCAGCACGGGCGTGCCTTTGCTGGGGTCAAACAGCTCTTCAAATTCAACAAAGCGGCGCCCTTGCAGCTTTTTCAGCACCAGGCTCATGTGCTCACGCACCGACAGCTCTTCCCGCGTGATTTTGTGGTGCTGTACCAGCTTGGCGCGCTTGAGAATGTCGGCCCAGGCTTCTTGCAGATCCACCACGCTGACGTCTGGAAAGCGCGGCTGCAGCGACTGCTCAATGAACACCTGGGCTTTGAGAAAATCGCGCCCAAACTGGGGCAGGGCATTGAGCTTGGCCCCAGCGAGCTTCATCTGCTCGTATTCCAGCAAGCGGCGCACCAGCTCGGCGCGTGGGTCTTCTGCCTCTTCGCCCTGGGCCACCTTTTTGGGCGGCAGCAGCATGCGCGACTTGATCTCAATCAGCATCGCCGCCATCAGCAGGTACTCGGCGGCCAGCTCCAGGTTGTGCGTGCGAATCTCGTCCACATAACTCAGGTACTGGCGCGTCAGGCCCGCCATCGGAATGTCGAGAATGTTGAAGTTCTGCTTGCGAATCAGGTACAGCAGCAAGTCCAGCGGCCCTTCAAAAGCCTCCAGAAACACCTCCAGCGCATCGGGCGGGATGTACAGGTCATGCGGCATTTTGAACAGCGGCTCGCCGTAAAGCCGCGCCACCGCCACGTGGTCCACCACCTGCGGCATGCCAGCGGGCTCGGTCAGGCTGGTCGGCAGGAGGATCGGGCTATCGGACATGTAAGTTTGCCGTGATGGGGGTGAAAGCCGCCGCCCGGCCGGTTCCGGCGAGCGATCAGCGTCTGATGACGTCTCAGGACGGCTCAGGTGGGTTCGGACTGGTAAACGTAGGGCTTTTGTGCCACTTGCGCCGCCCGGTACTCAGACCAGTCGCTGCGGTTGACCGATTTGTCCCACAGCAACTCGCGCCCCTGGCGCTGTTTGGCTTCCAGTGTGGGGTCTTTGGCCTTGAGCTGGTCAATGAACAGACTGGTATCAGACTTGTATTTGGGGCGGTAAAAAATATTCATGTTCGTGTACCTATTTGTTTCATTTTACGGCGCACGCCAAAGCCTTAGGCCGGGGTGCGGCTCTGGTGTGCAGCGGTCAGTCCGCTGGCACAAGCCTGTGCGGGCAAACGGCCTTGCAGGTCTTCAAGCCGCTCAGTTAATCCGCATGCCGGGCTTGGCGCCGGGCCAGGGGTTCAGCACGTAAATGCCGGGCTCGGCTTTCTCGTCGGCATGGCTGGCGGCCAGCACCATGCCCTCGCTCACCCCAAACTTCATCTTGCGCGGCGCCAGGTTGGCCACCAGCACGGTGAGCTGGCCCACCAAGTCTTCTGGCTTGTACATGCTGGCGATGCCGCTGAACACATTGCGCATACGTCCTTCGCCTGCGTCCAGTGTCAGCCGCAACAGCTTGACCGAGCCTTCCACCGCTTCGCAGTTGACGATTTTGGCGATGCGCAAATCGACCTTGGCGAAGTCGTCTATCGAGATGGTGGGGGCTATTTCCTCACCGCCGGGGACGAGTTTGACTTCGGTCGGGGCCGGCGGCTCGAACAGCGCGTCGAGTTGTTCGGGGGTGACGCGTTGCATGAGGTGTTGGTAGGGTTGGATGTTGGCCACATGGCCGGTGACAGTCCAGTGTTCCATGCTCGTACCTACAAAGGCTTGGACCGCCTGCGCCAGGGACGGTAGCACGGGCGCGAGGTAGCGGCTGATGGCTGCGAAGGCGTTGATGAGCACAGAGCACACCTGGTGCAGCGCCTCGTTGTTGGCGGTGTCCTTGGCCAAGTCCCAGGGCTTGTGCTGGTCCACGTAGGCGTTGACCTTGTCGGCCAGCAGCATGATTTCTCGGGTGGCTTTGCCAAATTCGCGGGCTTCGTAAGCTTTGGCCAGCTCGTCTTGGGCGGCGTGAATTTCAAAAAGCAGCGCGCTGCCCTGTTCACCAAAAGCCTGGGTCAGCTTGCCATCGAACCGCTTGGTCAAAAATCCCGCCGCCCTTGATGCAATGTTCACAAACTTGCCAATCAAATCGCTGTTCACCCGCGCCATGAAATC